>DATBAK010000104.1 GCA_036271555.1 Acidimicrobiia bacterium | reverse complement strand
TTGCTCGGCGTGGACGAGGTGTTCCGCGCGCTGGCCGACCCCAGCCGCCGGCTGCTGCTCGATCAGCTCTTCGACGACGACGGGCAGACGCTGTCGTCGCTCACTACCGCGCTGCCGTCGATGACGCGCTTCGGCGTGATGAAGCACCTCCAGGTACTCGAGGACGCGGGGCTCGTCACGACACAAAAGGTCGGCCGCGAGAAGCGCCACTACCTCAACCCGGTTCCGATCCGGCTCGTGCACGACCGCTGGATCTCGAAGTACGCGGAGCCGTGGGTGCGCGGCCTCGCCGACCTCAAGCACGACCTCGAAGCGAAGCCGACGACCAAGCCGAAGGCGCGCGCCCGCACGCAGCCGGCGCGCGCGAAGAGCCGAAGGAGCTGAACATGCCCGCGAAGCATGTGTACGAGCTGTACGTGCGGACGACACCCGACGAGGTGTGGGCCGCGCTCACCGATCCCGACCGCACCGAGCGCTACTGGCGCGGCCTGCGACTCGAGAGCACGTGGGAGCCGGGCGCGCCGGTGAAGTGGGTGAAGGACGGCACCGCATCGATCCACGGCGAAGTCGTCGAGTCGGATCCGCCGCGCAAGCTCGTGACGACGTGGAACCGCGAGTTCGACGACGGCGTGACCGAAGGACCGTCGCGCGTCACGTGGGAGATCGAGCCGATGGGCGCGGTGTCGAGGTTACGACTCGTGCACGACGACTTCCACGGCCCGTCGCGTATGTACGGCATGGCCGCGACGAGCTGGCCGATCGTGCTGTCGTCGCTCAAGACGATGCTCGAGAGCGACGACGTGCTCGCGGTGCCCGACACCGCGCTCGCGCCGCCCGCGCCGCCGGTCGACATCGATGCGATCGACCATCGCGAGTGGGGACGCAAGTCGAACAACCGCGTGTGGGAGCTGCTGGGCGACGGTCGGCCCGCGGCCGACACGCATGCCGAGCTCGTCGACGCCGCGCACGCGTCGCTGTGGCACTGGTCGTACGGCGGTGGCGCGCTCGAGCGCGAGCGCGGCGAGTGGATGTTGTCGCACGTCTACGCGGTCGTCGGCGATGGCGCGGTCGCGCTCCGGCACGCGCAGCGCTGCTGGGACCTCACCGAATCGCAGCCCGCGGGCGTGAAGGACTTCGACGCGGCCTACGCGTGCGAGGCGTTCGCGCGCGCGTACAAGGTCAGCGGCGACACCGCGCACGCGTCCGAATGGTTCGAGCGCGCGACGAAGGCCGGCGCGCAGATCGCGAACGACGAGGACCGCCGCATCTTCGAAGGCGACCTCAACGGCTGACGACCCGGCTTGGCGCGGTGAGGATCAGACGCCCGAACGCTCCAGCACGTGCACGGCACACGCGGAGCCGAGCCCGATGACGTGGGTCAGACCGACCTTGGCGCCCGCGATCTGGCGGTCACCGGCCTCGCCGCGAAGGTGCGTGGCGACCTCGTAGACGTTGGCGATGCCGGTCGCGCCGATCGGGTGCCCCTTCGAGATCAGCCCGCCCGACACGTTGACCGGGATCTTGCCGTCGCGCCACGGGCCGCGCTCGTCGATGAACTTGCCCGCTTCGCCCGGCTTGCAGAGCTGCAGGTTGTCGTAGTGGATGAGCTCCGCGGTCGCGAAGCAATCGTGCAGCTCGACGAGGTCGAGATCCTGCGGGTCGACGCCCGAGATCTCGTACGCCTTCGTCGCCGCGTTGCGCGTGAGCGTGTTGACGTCGGGCTGCACCTGCGCGGTCTCGGTCCACGGGTCGGTGGTGAGCACCGACGCCGAGATCTTCACCGCGCGCCGCTGTTGCTCGGTCGACAGCGTGCGCAGCTTCTCCTCGGACACGAGCACGACCGCCGCGGCACCATCGGTGTTCGGGCAGCACATGAGGCGCGTGTTCGGGTACGACATCATGTCGTCGCTCATCACCTCTTCGAGGGTGAACGGCTTCTGGTAGTGCGCGAGCGGGTTGAGCGTCGAGTGCGCGTGGTTCTTCTCCGCGACCTTGGCGAACTGCTCGAAGCCGACGCCACCGTGCTCGTACGCGTACTCCATGCCCGCCTGCGCGAAGACACCGGGCATGAGCCCGGTGCCGAGCAAACCTTCGACCTGCATCACCGATCCGTAGCGTCCGTTCGGCTCGTACACCTTGCGGCCGCGATCGCCCTTGCCTCCGGCGCCGAGCAGGCCGCCCTTGCCCATCTGCTCGACACCGACCGCGAGGCCCATGTCGGCCTCGCCGGCCTTGATCGTGAGGTACACCGTGCGCAGCGCGGTCGCACCGGTCGCGCACGCGTTCGCGACGTTGTACACGGGGATCCCGGTCTGACCGATCTGCTTCTGCAGCTGCTGACCGACGCCGGCCTGCGCGTTGAAGAGGCTGCCGACGCCGAGCACCTCCATGTCGTGGATCGTGACGTCGCCGTCTTTCAGCGCCGCCAATGCCGCGTCGCTCGCGAGGTCGATCAGGTCCTTGTCGCCGTGCCGGCCGAACTTCGTCATGTTCGTGCCGAGAATCCACACCGCATCGTTGTTCGCCATGCTTTGCAGGCTACCGCCGCCCTGGTCGGCGTCGACACGGCGCCCGACGCGTTCCTACACTCGGGATCCTGTGAGATCGATTCGACGCGTTGGGCTCGCGTCGCTCGTGGTGATCGCGCTCGGGTGGAGCGGCGTGGGAGCGGCATCCGCCGCGCCGCGGACGTGGCGCAAGGTGCCGAGCCCTTCGGTCGCGCCTCACAACCATGGGAACTTCCTCTTCGACGTCGACTGTGTGCGCACCGACTGGTGCGTCGCCGTCGGGCAGGCGCAGCGCGTGACCGCTCCGCAGACCACGGCGATCATCGAGCACTGGGACGGCGGCGATTGGTCGATGATGACGCCGTCGATCATCGCGGGGCAGACCGGGCTCCGCGGCGTCACGTGCCTGGCCGACGACGACTGCACCGCGGTCGGCTGGGGTCCGGCCGGGACGCTGGTGGAGCGCTGGGACGGTGACTCGTGGAGCGTCGAATCGAGCCCGAACCAGGACGCCAGCGACACGCTGGACGACGTCGCGTGCTCGAGCTCGGCACGCTGCTTCGCCGTCGGCAGCGGCGATCCGCCGCATTCCGGCGAGGCGACGGCACTGCTCGAACAGTGGGACGGCGCTCGCTGGACGGTCGTGCCGAGCCTCACGCCGGTCGAGACGAGCGAGTTGAACGGCGTCGCCTGCGCGTCGCCCACACGCTGCTTCGCCGTCGGAAACCAGCGGCGAGGCCAGCTGCGCATGGTCACGCTCGTCGAGACGTGGGACGGCGCGTCGTGGTCGATCGTGAAGAGTCCGAACCCGCCCGCGACGAGACCGCAGGCGATCGACACGCTCAGCGCGATCGCGTGCTCGTCGACGACTGTGTGCACCGCCGTCGGCTCCGACGAGGAGAGCTGGACCGTCGGGAGCCCGCTCGCAGAACGGTGGAACGGCAGGGGCTGGCGGCTCGTGCCCACGCCGGGCGTCGCGAACTCGGGCGCGTTCGGCGGCATCGACTGCGTCGGGAACTACTGCGCAGTGGTCGGCTACTCGGGTAGCGGGTCGAACGGATCGTCGACGCTGGTCGAGACGACGCGCGGGCACGACTTCACCGTCGTTCCCAGCGCGAGTCCGGGCGCGGGCTACAACTTCCTCGCCGGCGTCGCGTGCTCTGGCATCGGCGCGTGCGCGGCGGTCGGCGAGTGGGGCGGCGCGGTCGCGCCGCCGTGGGAGCGGACGCTCGTCCTCTCACCCTGAGCTACGCCGGCTCGCGCCGGTACCGCACGATGAACGTTGTCGCGGCCGCGCTCACGATCACGATGGCGAGCGCGATCCCGATCCGCGTGCGCGCTTCACCGACGCATGCGTCCGTCAGATCGAGGTTGCCGTTCGGCGCCGAGTCGAAGCGCGGCACCTTCTTCGCGTGCAGCGCCGACGCCACCGGAACCCCGCAGTCGACGCCCGAGTCGTGATCGTGGAACCCGAACGCGCTGACCCACACGACCGCGCCCGTGGCGAGAACGAACGCGACGAGCACGACGAGCGCGCGAATCCACCTCACGACATAGTGGCGCGCTACGCGTTCGCGGGCACGAACGCGAAGGCGACGGCCTCGGTGCCGTCGTCGTCGGTGCCGGCCACGAACGTCGTGAGCTTCACCGGCATGCCGAGCTGCACGACCTCGGGATCGGGCGCGACGTCGAGCAGGTTCGTCTTCACCACTCCCCCGCCGTCGAGGTCGACGATCGCCGACACGTACGGCGTCGGCACGCCGGGAACCGCGCGGTGCACGATCGTGAACGATCGCACCTTGCCCGTCGAGGCCAGCTTGCGCCGCTTGAACTCGGTACCGCCGCCCTTCGCGTCGGCGTTGCGGCGATCGAAGTACAGCGCGCCACTGTCGACCGCCTCCCACGCCTCGAGATGGCCGCCGCCGTCCTCGAGCACCAGGTAGTCGACGATCGCGATCTGCTTGGCCATGCGCGCACCGTAGCCCTCGGGCCGACGGGTCGTCAGGTCGACGCGGCCACAGGAACCGGCGTCTCGAAGCGCCGCTTGCGCCGCAACATCGGCGCTTCGACGAACCGGTACGACACCTCCGCGAGCGCGAACACGACTGCGAACTGGAAGACGAACGAGACCGGTGGCGCGAGGTGCACACGCGAGCGCGAGAGGTAGGTGAACACGACCGGGTGGTACAGGTAGATCGCGTACGACCGGCGCCCGAGCCACGCGAGTGGTGGGAGCGCGAGCAGGCGCGCGAGGGGTCCGCGCGGCGCGGCGACGAGCCCGGCGATCAACACCGACACCGCGAGCTCGAGCGCGAGGATGCCCCACAACGGCAGCCATCCCGAAAGCACGACGACCGCGCGCCACACGATGATCCCGCACACGACGAACGCGACGCCCGCCGCCGCGCTCAACCGCATGCGAGCGCGCGCACCGATGCGCGGGAGCAGCCACACGAGCACGATCGCGGTGAGGCAGCCCGCGAGCAGCGCGTCGGCGCGCGTGTCGGACCCGAAGTAGAAGCGGTTCCAGACGGTCGTGCGGTGGTCGAGCGCACCGGTCTCGGTCGATTGATGCAACGTCAGCAGGAAGTAGTAGTCGACGAACCGGCGCGGTCCGAAGTGCGTGTGCCAGTAGTACGCGCGCCACGCCGCCGCGACCACGATCCCCGCGCCGGTGAGCGCCGCGATCGTCGCGAGCTTGAGTCGCCGGCGCAGCATGAAGAGCAGCAGCACCGGCCACACCAGATAGAACTGCTCCTCGATCGCGAGCGACCACGTGTGCTGGAACACTCCGAGCGCGGTGTGCTTGTAGATGTCGACCCAGTTCGCGAAGTAGAAGATCATCCCGAGGAAGCCGAGCGCGGCGGGTCGATTGCCGTTGTTCGGGTCGCTGAACAGGCGCACCACGAGCGCGGCGACGAGCAGCACGCCGAGCGCGGGCAGCAGGCGCAGCGCGCGGCGCGCGTAGAAGCGCCGCAGGCTGAAGCCGCCGTGCTCGGCGTGCTCCTGGAGCAGCAGCGTCGTGATGAGGAAGCCCGACAGCACGAAGAACGCGTCGACGCCGAGGAATCCGCCGTGCACCGGGTTCGCGCCGTAGAACCGGGTCGCCCAGGGATAATGGAAGAGCATCACGAGCGCGATCGCGAACGCGCGGACGCCGTCGAGGGCGGGTTGGTAGCCGAGCCGGCCCGGCGCGGGCGTCGTCGGCGCGGGGGCGTTCGTCGTCTGGGCCATCGGCGCGGGCCCGCAGGGTACCGGAGCGGGTGCGCGGCCACGCTTTGCCGGGCCGTCGAGGCCTGTGCCGGAGCAAGCACGCGACCGTGTGACCGGAAGGTCGCTAGCGTTCCCCAGGCCGCGAGCGTGGCGGAATGGCAGACGCGCCGGGTTTAGGTCCCGGTGTCTTCGGACGTGAGGGTTCGACTCCCTCCGCTCGCAC
>DATBAK010000103.1 GCA_036271555.1 Acidimicrobiia bacterium | reverse complement strand
CGGTGAGCGCAGCGAACGCGACCATGGAAACGCCAGACATGAGCGGCACGAGCGGCGAGCGGAGCGAGCGAGCGGCCGGGCCCACTCCCACCCCGCGTCACGGAGCGGTGAGCGCAGCGAACGCGACCATGGAGATGCAGTGAGTCTCCTCGAAGTACGCGACCTCTACGTCACCTACCGCACGCGCGCGGGCGAGGTGCCGGTGGTGCGGGGGGTGTCGTTCTCGATCGAGACCGCGGGCACGCTCGGTCTCGCGGGCGAGTCGGGTTGCGGCAAGACGACGATCGCGAACGCGCTGCTGCGGCTGTTGCCCGCGGGGACGCGGATCGAGGGTCAGGTGCTGCTCGAGGGCGAAGACGTGTACCAGATGAACCCGGGTCGGCTGCGCGCGGTGCGGTGGAGCGAGCTCGCGGTGGTGTTCCAGGGCGCGCTGCACTCGCTCGATCCCGTGCAGAAGATCGGGAAGCAGATCGCGGAGGCGATCGACCTGCACACGACGCAACCGCGCGCCGCGACCCGTACGCGCGTCGGCGCGCTGCTCGAACAGGTCGGCCTTCCCGCGCGCCGCGCCGACGAGTATCCGCACCAGCTGTCGGGCGGGCAGCGCCAGCGCGTGATGATCGCGATGGCGCTCGCGTGCGATCCCGCGGTGCTGATCGCCGACGAGCCGACCACCGCACTCGACGTGATGGTGCAGGCGCAGGTGCTCGACCTCCTGCAGGAGCTGCAGCGCGAACGCAACCTCGCGGTGCTGTTCATCACGCACGACCTGTCGGTGCTGACGTCGGTGTGTCGCCGGCTCGCGGTGATGTACGCGGGACGGATCGTCGAGGAAGGCTCGAGCGACGTCGTGTTCCAGCAGCCGCAGCACCCGTACACGCGCGCGCTCGCGGCCGCGTTCCCGACGATCGGCGACCCGCGGTCGCGGATGCGCCCGTCCGGTCTGGAGGGCGACCCGCCCGACCCGCAGCAGATCCCGTCGGGCTGCCCGTTCCATCCGCGCTGCGACGTGGCCGAGGACCGCTGCGCATCGACCGACGTGCGGTTGACCCCCGTCGGTGCCGGCCGCCGCGCCGCGTGCGTGAAGGTCGGAGCCGACGCGTGAACACGAGTCAGTGGTACTGCGTTAACCGGCTATACGCCGGTAACGCAGTACCACGGAGCCGGGGGAAGCGGTGAGCGGCTCCCCGTTGCTGGAGGTCGAGGACCTGCACGTGCACTTCGGCGCGCGCGGGCGCGCCGCGAAGCGCAACGCTCCCGCGCGCGCGGTCGACGGCGTGAGTCTCGACGTGCGCGAGGGCGAGGTCGTCGCGCTCGTCGGCGAGTCCGGGTGCGGCAAGACGACGCTGGCGCGCACGATCATGGGCCTCGAGAAACCGGTGCAGGGCGAGGTCCGCTACGAAGGGCGGCCGATTCTCGGACGTCGCGGCGGCGGTCTGCACGAGTACCGCAGCCGCGTGCAGATGGTGTTCCAGGATCCCACGGGCGCGCTCAACCCGCGCCAGACGATCTACGAAGCCGTGGCCGAAGGCTTGCGCGTGCACAAGCGGGGCGGGCACGACGAGGAGCAGCTCGTCGCCCGCGCGCTGTCGCGCGCGGGACTGCGTCCGCCGGAACGGTTCGTCGGCCTGTACCCGCACGAGGTGTCGGGCGGTCAGCGCCAGCGCGTCGTGATCGCGGGCGCGATGGTGCTCGAACCGCGGCTGCTCGTCGCCGACGAACCGGTGTCGAGCCTCGACGCGTCCGTGCGCGGCGAGATCCTGAAGCTGATGCGCGGGCTCGTCGACGAGACCGGTGTCGCGATCCTCGTCGTCACGCACGACCTCGGGCTCGCGTGGAACGTCGCCGATCGCGTCGCGGTGATGTACCTCGGCCGCATCGTCGAGCTCGGTCCGACCGAGCAGATCCTCGAATCGCCGAAGCACCCGTATACGCGCGCGCTGCTGTCGGTGGTGCCGGAGACGCGGCGCGTCGAGCAGCAGATCCTCCAGGGCGAGACGCCGGATCCGAAGCGCATCCCGAGCGGCTGCCGCTTCCACCCGCGCTGCCCACTCGTGGCGGAGGGTGAGTCCGAGCGCCTCGGCATCGCGGCGCGCTGCATCGCCGAGGACCCGGTCCTGCACGACGTCGGTCCCGCGCAGGTCGCGGCCTGCCACGCGGCGAGCGCGGCCTCCCGTAGCGCGGCCTCGTCGTAGCGCGTCAGCGGCGCACCGGATACCGCAGGTGCAGCACGCGATCGCCCTGGATCACGACGTCGGGATCGTCGAGCATGACGTGACCGTCGAGCGCCCCGAAGTAGGGCTTCCCGCGTCCGAAGACGACCGGCACGATGTCGATCGCCACGTAGTCGATGAGGCCCGACGCGAGCGCCTGCCCGCCGAGGTCGCCCGCGGTCACACCGATCTCACCGATCTCACCGATCTCACCGATCTCCCGGTCGTCGGCGAGCTCCTGTGCCTTCGCCATCCCCTCGGCCACCGAGCCGACGAAGTGGTACGGCGCCTCCGGATGCCAGCCCTCCGGCCGCGGTCGGTGCGACACCACGACCGCGTGGTCGGCCGCGGCAGGGCGCCCCTCCCATCCGTTCGTCAGGTCGAACAGATGGCGCCCGATCACGATCACCTGCTGGCGCGACCACATGCCGCGCACGTAGTCGGCCGACGCCGCGGAGACGCGGAACGGCGAACCGTGGACGTCGTCGTCACCGTCGACGAGCGGGCGATCGCCGTTGGAGTACCAGTCGAACAGCGGTCCGACGTCGTCGTTTTCGTCGGCGATGTAGCCGTCGAGCGACGCGACCGCGTGCAGGTACGTCGTCGCCATCGCTAGAACCTCCAGCGGGTTGCGCCGCCGGGTTCGGCCGTGTGCAGCGCGGTCGCGCTCGTCAGCGTGAGGCGGTAGACCCACCACGGTGGCGGTCCGGCCGACGGCGCGCTGAACTCGGCGGTCAGCGCGATGCCGCTGTCGTCGACGCGACACGGCCAACCTTCGTTCCAGATCGCCGCGAGCTCGGCGACCCGCCCGCGATCGGTGACCCGCTCGACCGTGCCCTCGACGATCACGTCGTACTCGTCGAGCGAGATGCTCAACGTCGCGCGCGGATCACGTGCGACGTTGCGGGCCTTCCGCGTGCCCGGTCCGGTCTCGAACCAGAACGCGCCGTCGTGCCAGAGCGCGCCCATGCCGGTCACGTGCGGGCGACCGTCGGGATCGATGGTCGCGAGCCAGCACGTGTGCCGGTTGGGACCGCCGGTGCCGGGCGCCGCCGTCCAGCCGGCATCGAGCCGAGAGGCCACACGGTTCCAGTCGAGGAGCGGGCAGTCGTAGAGATCGGCGAGGTTCTTCGCGTCCATGCGCTCTACGACTCCCCCGCGTTCGAAGACTCATCGGCGCGCCCGAACCCGCCACCCCCGGGCGTCTCGATCACGACGACGTCACCGGGCGCGACGTGGGCGGTCGCGAGGTGACCGAGCATCTCGCTCGTGCCGTCGGCGCGCTCGATGCGGTTGATCCCCGGCGCGCCGGCGCCGCCACCCGCGAGCCCGAATGCACCGCGCGCGCGACCGTTCGAGAGGATCGACGCGGTCATCGGCGCGAGGAACCGGATCCGCCGCACGACGCCGTCGCCGCCGCGGCACCGCCCGGCACCGCCCGATCCTGCTCGGATCGTGAACGCGTCGACGCGCACGGGGAAGCGCAGCTCGAGCACCTCGGGATCGGTGAGCCGCGAGTTCGTCATGTGCGTCTGCACCGCGCTCGCGCCGTCGAAGTCGGGACCCGCGCCCGAACCACCGGCGATCGTCTCGTAGTACTGCAGCCGGTCGTCGCCGAACGTGAAGTTGTTCATCGTGCACTGCGACGACGCGAGCACGCCGAGCGCGCCGAAGAGCGCGTTCGTCACGCACATCGACGTCTCGACGTTGCCCGCGACGACCGACGCCGGCGGTTGCGGATCGAGCATCGAGCCGGCGGGCACGCGGATCTCGAGCGGGCGCAGGCAACCCGCGTTCAACGGGATGTCGTCGGCGACGAGTGCACGGAACACGTACAAGACCGCCGCGGTGCACACGGCGCGCGGCGCGTTGAAGTTGTCGGGAAGCTGCGATGAGGTTCCGGCGAAGTCGATGACCGCGCGCCGGCGCTTCGCGTCGACGCGAATCGCAACGCGAATGCGCGCGCCGTTGTCGAGGTCGAGCGAGAACTCACCGTCGTGCAGCCGTGAGATCACACGCCGAACCGACTCCTCGCCGTTGTCCTGCACGAACCCGAGGTACGCCTGCACGCTCTCGACACCGAGCTCCGCAATCATGCGCCGGAGCTCGCGCGCTCCCGTCTCGTTCGCGGCGAGCTGCGCGCGGAGGTCGGCGAGGTTCTGCGCCGGGTTGCGGGCGGGGAACGGACCGCTCGTGAGCAGCTCGAGGATCTCGGCCTCGCGCAGCGCGCCGCCCTCGACGAGCTTCACGTTGTCGATCTCGACGCCCTCTTCGTCGACGCGCGTGGAGAACGGCGGCATCGACCCGGGCGTGATGCCGCCGATGTCGGCGTGGTGCCCGCGCGAGCCCACGAAGAACAGAATGCGGCGTTCTCTGGTCGCACTCGCTGCGCTCGCCGCTCCTGCAGGAACGTCGAAGACGGGCGTGACGACGGTGACATCGGGAAGGTGCGTGCCGCCGTGGTACGGATCGTTCAGCACGAACGCATCGCCCGGCGCGATGCGGCCCGCGTTGCGCGCGACGACCGACTGCACCGACTCGCTCATCGACCCGAGGTGCACGGGCATGTGCGGCGCGTTGGCGACGAGATGACCGGCCGCGTCGAACACCGCGCACGAGAAGTCGAGGCGTTCCTTGATGTTCACCGACGTCGCGGTGTGCTGGAGCTGCGCGCCCATGCGCTCGGCGACGTGCATGAAGCGGTTGTTGAACAGCTCGAGACGGACGGGATCGGGGCGCGAGAGGTCGTCGGCGCGCGTTGCACCCGGACGCGCCTCGACGCGCACGAGCACGAGCTCGCCTCCGGGCGCGACCTGCGCTTCCCAGCCCGGCTCGACCACGGTGGTCGCGTGCGCGTCGGCGATCACCGCGGGGCCGGTCACCGCGGCACCGCGGGCCAACGTGGCGCGCTCGACGAGCGGCGCCTCCCACCAGCGGCCGCGGTCGAAGACCCGGATCTCGCGTGCGCCGGCGCCGGGCCGCGGGGCGTCGGGGGCCGCGGTGTCTGCGGTCTCGCCCCACACCACGGCCTCGACCGACACCGCCTCGACCACGAGCGGACGTCCCGGCGAGAGGAAGGAGAACCGCTGCCGGTACGCGGTCTCGAAGGCGGTCGCGATCTCGATCGGCGTGCCGGCCGGAACGACGAGCGCGGTGTCGGTGCCTTCGTAGCGGACGTGCACGCGCTGCGTGACGCTCACCATCACCGCGCCGTCGGGCCGGTGGAGCAGGAGCTCCTGTGTCGCGGCGCGTTCGATCGTCGCGAACGGCGCTTCGAGATCCGCCGACTCGAGCGGCGCCTCGACCGCGACCTCGCGGAGCACGGCCTGGTCGGCGAGGCCTATGCCGTACGCGGAGAGCACCCCTGCGAGCGGATGCACGAGCACCGTCTCGATACCGAGCGCGTCCGCGACCCGGCACGCGTGCTGACCGGCCGCGCCGCCGTAGCAGTGCAGCGCCGCGCGCGAGACGTCGTGGCCGTGCGCGACCGACACGTTCTTGATCGCGTTCGCCATCGCACCGACGGCGATGTCGATGGCACCTTCGGCCAGCTCCTCGGCACTCCGAGCGACACGGGTCGCGGCCGCGACCGTGGCGGCCAGCGCGGCGAAGTCCGCGGCAACGACGTCGGCGGCGATCGCTTCGTCGCCGTTGGGCCCGAACACGTTCGGGAACGTGGCCGGGTGGATGCGGCCGAGCAGCATGTTGGCGTCGGTGATCGTGAGCGGTCCGCCCCGCCGGTAGCACGCGGGCCCGGGGTCGGCGCCCGCGCTCTGCGGACCGACCCGCAGGCGCGCGCCGTCGAACGTGATGATCGAGCCGCCGCCCGCGGCGACCGTGTCGATGCTCATCATCGGCGCGCGCACGCGCACGCCGGCGACGCGCGTCTCGAATGCGCGCTCGAACTCGCCCGCGTAGTACGAGACGTCGGTCGACGTGCCGCCCATGTCGAAGCCGACCACCCGCTCGAAGCCCGCGTGCGCGGCCGTGCGCGCCATGCCCACCACGCCGCCGGCCGGACCGGACAGGATCGCGTCCTTGCCGCGGAACCCCGCGGCGTCGGCGAGCGCGCCCGACGACTGCATGAAGAGCAGCCGCACATCGGGAAGCTCCGCCGCGACCTGGTCGACGTAGCGGCGCAGGATCGGCGACAGGTACGCGTCGACGACCGTCGTGTCACCGCGACCCACGAGCTTCACCAGCGGACTCACCTCGTGCGAGACACTCACCTGCTCGAAGCCGACCGCCCGGGCGAGCGCGGCCGCGGCGTCTTCGTGCGCGGTGTACCGATAGCCGTGCACGAACACGATCGCGGCGCTGCGAATGCCGTCGGCGAACGCGCGCTCGAGGCCGTCGCGCAGGTGCGACTCGTCGAGCGCGCGCACGACTTCGCCGTCGGCGCCGATCCGCTCGCGCGCCTCGACGACCCGCGAGTACAACAGCTCCGGCAGCACGATGTGACGGTCGAAGATGCGCGGTCGTTCCTGGTACGCAATGCGCAGCGCGTCGCGGAAGCCCTCGGTGATCACGAGCGCGGTCGGCTCGCCCGTGCGTTCGAGCAGTGCGTTCGTCGCAACCGTCGTGCCCATCCGCACGCACTCGACGAGGTCGGCCGTGATGGGCTCGCTGCGACTGAGCCCGAGCACGCGGCGCATGCCCTCCACCGCGGCATCGCGGTAGCGCGCCGGGTCTTCGGAGAGCAGCTTGAGCGTGGTGAGCGATCCGTCCGGACCGCGACCGACGACGTCGGTGAACGTGCCGCCCCGGTCGATCCAGAACTGCCAGGGCATCGCGCGCCTACTGCAACTGCCGCGGGATGTCGCGCGACCAACGCTGCCGCGCGATCGCGACATCGCCTTCGTCGACGTCGAGCTCGACCTCGACGTGATACGTCGTCGCGTCACTCCGGAACCGCAGGCGCGATTCCGCGCGGCACGCCGCGTCGGGCCACGCGATCTCGAAGCGCGCGGTCGCGGTTGCCGTCGCGTCGCCGGGATCGATCGTCGACACGCTCACCTCGCCCTCGTACTGCTCCGACACATGCGAGTCGGCCTCGCTCGCGTAGCGCGAGCCGTGGCTCACCGTCGCGCGCGTCCGCCGCTCCAGCACGTCGTGCGTGAACCGCCACGTCATCTCGGGTTGCGGTTCGTCTGCCTCCCCGCCGCCGTGCCACGAGTCGGGTCCTGGTGGCGTGAACGCAGGCGCAGGACGCGCCTCGGAATCGGGCGGCAACTCGGGCAGCAACAGCTCCACGGACGCGCGTTCGACGTGCAGCGTGAGCGGCGCGGGTGGCGGCCACGCGTTGGGCCAGTCGGTGCCCGCGAGCGCGAGCCGCACCGTGTGGCCGGGCGCGAACACCCACGACGTCGCCTCGAGCTCGATCTCGACGGCGACGGCCTCACCCGGCACGAGCGGCTCGGGGTCCACCGACGAATCGCGGTGCGTGAGGTTCAGCATCCCGCGCGTCACGAGTGCCGACGTGCCGTCGGGGAACACGTCGCACAGCTTCGCCGAGAGATACGCAATCGGCGCCGACGACGTGACCCGAGCGTGCAGCACGGGATTGCCGAGGATCTCGAAGCGCTCGTCGACGGGCCAGTCGTAGCAGCGCGACCACGCGTCGTCGGCGCGCTGGTCCGACGACTGGCCCCACGGCAGGCTTGCCGCGCACGAGATCCACGCCTGGCCGCCCACATCGCCGCGCACGGGCACGGCGTCGTCTCGCTCGCCGTCGCCACCGCCGTCGTTCGGTTGCAGGACGCGCGTCCGCGCTCGCTCGGCGGGCCACCGGTCCTCGAAGCGCCACTCCCCGGCGTGCTGCGCGAGATCGGGCTCGGGCCGGGTCGCGTGCCGCACGAACACGCGGATCGGCGGCTCGCCCGCGAAGTCGGTGACGTCGCGATCGCGCAGGTACAGATCGAAGAAGCGGATGAGCTCGGGCACGAGATCGACGTGCGGTCCCGGCAACGAGCTCGCGGTCGCCATGTGGCTCCACGGCCCGAGCAGCAGCCGCTTCGGACACTGCAACGATTCGAACGTGCGCAACGTGTTGTTGCGGTAGCCGTCGGCCCAACCCGCGACGATCATCGTCGCGCATTCGATGCGGTCGTATCCGCGCGTCGTGCCCGGCCGCGCGTCGAGGCGCACGGAACCGTGGCGCCAGTAGTCGTCGTCGGTCTGGTGCTCGATCCACGTGAACAACCACGGTGGCGTCGCGTCGAGTCGTCGCTTCCACTCGTCGCGCCAGCCGTCGCCGTACACCGAAGGCACCGGCGGCAGTGCGTTCATCGCGACCATGTACGACACGTAGTCGACCAGGTCGACCGCGCGCAGCACACCGCCGTAGTAGTGGACATCGTCGGTGTAGCGGTCGTCGGTCGCGTAGATCGCGCACACGGCTTCGAGCTCGGGCGGCCGCTCGACCGCGAGCTGCAACGCGTTGAAGCCCGAGTACGACGTGCCGTACATGCCGATGCGGCCCGTCGACCACGGCTGCTCCGCGCACCACCCGATCAGCTGCTCGAGGTCGCGCTGCTCCTGTTCCGGGTACTCGTCGGTGGCGACGCCCTCCGACGACCCGGTACCGCGCACGTCGACCCGCACGATCACGTAACGACCGTCGTCGACGAGCCGCGCGTATTCCGACCGGTACGACGCGGTGAGGTCGTCCTTGCGGTACGGAAGTGCCTCGATGATGACGGGCCACGGGTCGTCGTCGCCGTGCGGTTGCACCGCCTCGGGTTCGAAGCGCGAGATCGCGAGCCGGACGCCGTCATCCATCGCGACCCGCTCCCGGATCTCACGCACGAGCGCGACTCTAGAATGCGGTCCCGTGACGCACGGCGAGGCCGCGACCACGCTCTCCGCGTCGCTGTACCGCGACCCCGAGGTCTACGAGCGCGAACGGCGGACGATCTTCGGGTGTGAGTGGCTCGTGTTCGCGCCCGCCGAGCAGCTCTCGGCACCCGGCGCGTGCGTCGCCGCGACGATCGCGGGCTATCCGCTCGTCGTCGTCGCCGATCGCGACGCCGGGCTCCACGGCTTCCACAACGTGTGCCGGCACCGCGCCGGCAACCTCGTCGACGACGGCGAGTCGCGCGCGTCGGGCTTCGTCTGCCGCTACCACGGCTGGTCGTACGACACCGCGGGCCGGCTGCTCAAGGCGCGCGACTTCGACACTGCCGGCCGCGATCCGACGATCGACCCCGCCGACTTCTCGCTCTTCCCGGTGAAGGTCGCGCGTTGGCGCAACCTCGTGTTCGTGAACCTCGACGTCGACGCGCCGGCGCTCGAACACGATCTCGCCGCGTTCTTCGCGGAGACCGAGCCGTTCCCGATCGAGTCGTTCCGCCCCGGCGGCGAGGTCGTGCACGACCTCGACTGCAACTGGAAGACGTACGTCGACAACTACCTCGAGGGCTACCACATCCCGTTCGTGCACCCGGAGCTGAACCGCGAGATCGACGCGCGCCGGTACGAAGTGCACGTCGGCAACCGCTACTGCCGGCACTCCGCTCCGACGCGCGACGGTGCGGTGAACGCGGGTCGCTGGCTCTTCCGCTGGCCCAACGTCGCGCTCAACCTCTATCCGGACGCGATGGTGGTCGAGCGCATGCTGCCGACGGGCCCGCACTCGACGCGCATCGTGTACCACTACTTCTTCGCCGACCTCGACGACCCTGCGAACGACGACGTCGTGCGCATCTCGAAGGTCGTGGTGGAGGAGGACCGCGCGATCGTCGAAGCGGTTCAGCGCAACCTCGACGCGGGCGTCTACGACGTCGGGCGGCTGAGTCCGCGCCACGAGGCCGGCGTGCGCATGTTCCAGGACCTCGTACGGGCCGCGCTCGCACGGCCGTGAGCCCGCTCGAACCCGCGCTGCCGCGCGCCGCGTACCTCGACGACGAAGTGTGGGCGCGCGAGCGCGAGCGCATCTTCGCCCGGGAGTGGACGGTCGTGGGGCGCGCCGCCGACGCACCCGAGCCCGGCGACTGGATCCGCGGGACCGTCGGTGGTGAGTCACTGCTGATCGTGCGGGGCGACGACGGCGCGCTGCGCGCGTTCTTCAACGTGTGCCGTCACCGCGGCGCCGAGCTCGCGCCGTGCGACGGCCCGGCGATCGGTCACGCCAACGGCGCGCTGCGTTGTCCGTATCACTCGTGGACGTACGGCCTCGACGGCGGCTTCCGGCGCGCGCCGTTCCTACCCGACGGCACGCTCGACCGCGACGCCTTCGCGCTGCATCCCGCTGCGCTCGACGAATGGGGCGGCTTCGTGTTCGTGCACCTCGAGCCGGCTCCGGCGTCGCCGCTCGCCACGCAGCTCGGGCCGATCCCCGATCGCATCGCGCGCTACGACCTCGCGTCGCTACGACGCGGCGCGCAGCTCGTCTACGAGGTCGCGGCGAATTGGAAGGTGCTCGCGGAGAACTACAACGAGTGCTACCACTGCGCAACGCTGCACCCGGAGCTGTGCGAGATCGTCCCCGACTTCCGGCGCGCGGGCGGCCCGGCACTCGACTGGGAACGCGGGATCGCCCAGCGCGACGGCACGTGGACCTTCACCGCGTCGGGCACGAGCGACCGGCAACCGCTCCCCGATCTCGACGCCGACGAGCGCGTGCGCCACAAGGGCGAGCTCGTGTACCCGAACCTGCTCCTCAGCCTCTGCGCGGATCACGCGGCCGCGTACACGTTGATCCCGCGCGGCCCCGCTGCGACGACCGTCGTGTGCGACTTCCTCTTCCACCCCGACGAGATCGCACGCGCGACGTTCGACCCGGCCGACGCGGTGTCGTTCTGGGACGTCGTGAACCGGCAGGACTGGTCGATCTGCGAGAGCGTGCAACGGGGCATGGGCTCGCGCGCGTTCACCGGCGGCTGGTTCGCACCGATGGAGGACCAGAGCCTCGACATCGGCCGCTGGTACGACGCGCGCATGTCCGACTCGTGAACCGCGAAATAGACCTCGCCGTCGTCGGGCTCGGCGGCATCGGCAGCGCCGCCGCGTACTGGGGTGCACGCGAGGGCCTGACGGTCGCGGGCTTCGAGCAGTTCGAGCTCGGTCACGACCGCGGCGCGTCGCACGATCATTCGCGCATCATCCGGCTCTCGTATCACACGCCCGGCTACGTCGAGCTCGCGAAGGCTGCGTACGACGCCTGGGCCGCGCTCGAAGCCGACGCCGGCGAGCAACTGATCGTGCGCACCGGCGGCCTCGACCTCTTTCCCGCGAACGCCGCGATCGCACCGGCCGACTACTGCGACTCGCTCGCCGCGGCCGGCGTCGCGTACGAGTGGCTCGGCGCGGCCGAGATCCGCGCCCGCTGGCCCCAGTTCCAGATCGCCGACGACGTACACGCCCTCTTTCAAGACGCGGGTGGCATCGCGCCCGCGGCGCTCGCGACCGCGACGCACCAAGGCCTCGCGACCGAACACGGCGCGCGCCTGCACGCGTCGACACCGATCACGCGCATCGAGCCCCGACACGGAGAGGTCGTGATCGACGCGAGCGGCGAGACCTGGCGCGCGCACCATGTCGTGGTCGCCGCCGACGCCTGGACCGCCGACCTCCTCGAACCGCTCGGCGTCACGGTGCCGCTGACCGTGATGCGGGAGCAGGTCACGTACTTCGACGCCGACGACGCGCGCTTCGCCGTCGGAAGGCTCCCCGTCTGGATCTGGATGGACGACCCGAGCTTCTACGGATTCCCCGTCTACGGCGAGGCCGGCGCGGTGAAAGCCGCGCAGGATTGCGGTGGCCACGTCACCACCGCGCGCGATCGCACCTTCGCGGTCGACGACGACGAGCTCGCGCGCGTCGACACGTGCATGCACGACCTGTTCGGTGCCGCCGTCGGCGCGCCCCGCCGCAGCAAGACCTGCCTGTACACGTTGACGCCCGATCGCGACTTCGTGCTCGACGCGGTGCCCGGTGCACCCGAGGTGCTCGTGGCGCTGGGCGCCGCGCACGGGTTCAAGTTCGCGTCGTGGTTCGGGCGCACGCTCGTGGAGCTCGCACGCAAGGGCACGACGCAGCACGACCTCACGCCGTTCCGTTTCGACCGGCCGGCCCTGACCGACGGTGCCTACGCGCCGAATTGGATGGTGTGACCCGCCGGTAGGCTCGGCTCGCAACGCGACCGACTGGACGGGAGGCACTCATGCCGTTCGATGTCGCGGCGGCGCTTCAGCAGCGCCATGGTGACAACTTCGTGCTTCACGAGCAGCACCTCAACAACCAGCTCGCGCGCGTGTTGAAGACGATCGGCTTCGACCGCTACTACGTGCGCGGCGAGGGCTGCTACCTCTACGACGACCGCGGCGAGAAATACCTGGATTTCCTGGCTGGATTCGGTGTCTACGCCCTCGGCCGCAGCCACCCTGCGATCAAGGCGGCGCTGCACCAGGCGATCGACCTCGACCTCCCGAACATGGTGCAGATGGACTGCGCGCTGCTGCCCGGCCTGCTCGCCGAGCAGTTGCTCACGCGCACGCACGCGGGCATGGACCGCGTGTTCTTCTGCAACTCCGGAGCCGAAGCCGTCGAGTCGGCGATCAAGTTCGCGCGCGCGACCACGAAGCGCGACGGCATCGTGTTCGCCGAACACGCGTTCCACGGACTCAGCACCGGCGCGCTCGCGCTGAACGGTGGCGAGGAGTTCCGCGAGGGCTTCGGCCGGCTCATCGAGTCGACCGCGGTGCCGCTCGGCGACATCGACGCGCTCGCCACCGCACTCGCCGGCGGTAATACAGCCGCATTCGTCGTGGAGATCATCCAGGGCAAGGGCGTCTACATGGCCGACGCCGACTACTGGCACGCGGCGCAGGAGCTGTGCCGCCGGAACAAGACGTTGTTCGTCGTCGACGAGGTGCAGACCGGTCTCGGTCGCACCGGCAAGTTCTTCGCCTACGAGCACTACGAACTCACGCCGGACATCGTGACCGTGTCGAAGGCGCTCTCGGGCGGTTACATCCCGGTCGGGGCGATGATCACGTCGGACCGTGTGTTCTCGAGCGTGTTCAGCTCCATCGAGAAGGCCTTGAAGCACTCGACGACGTTCGGTCGCAATCAGCTCGCGATGGTCGCGGGGCTCGCGACGCTCGCGGCGTTCGACGACGAGCACATCGTCGCCCGCGCCGCGCAGACCGGCGCCGCGTTCGAGACCGCGCTGAAGCCGCTGCAGGATCGCTACGAGATGCTCGCCGACGTGCGTGGTCTCGGCCTGATGATCGGGCTCGAGTTCGCGGCGCCGCAGTCCGCCGCATTGCGCCGGCGTTTCAACACGATGGAGCGCTTGCGCAAGGCGCTGTTCGCGCAGCTCGTCGTGGTGCCGCTGTTCCACCGCCACCGCATCCTCACCCAGGTCGCAGCCGACAACGTCAACATCGTGAAGCTGCTGCCGCCGTTGATCGCGGGACAGGAAGAGGTCGACTACTTCGTGAACGCGCTCGACGACGTGCTCGCCGACGCGCACCGTGGCTCGGGTCTCATCGTCGAGTTCGGGCGCACGATGGCGAAGGGCGCGTTGCGGCGCGGCTACCGCACACCGGAGAAGCTCGCACAATGAGCGCGATCGCGCCCGGCGATCGGGTCCTCATCACCGGTGCCGCGGGCTTCATCGGTTCGGCGGTCACGCGCGCGGTGCTCGCGCGCGGCGCGCACGTCGTCGCCGCGGTCGAGCCCAACGGCGACGAGCGCAACCTCGATGATCTCGGCGCCGATGTCGAGCGACGAACGGTCGACCTCCGCGACGCCGCGGCCGTGCGCGACGTCTGCCACGGCGCGCGCTTCGTCTTCCATCTCGCGGCCGTCTACGCCTTCTGGGCGCGCGATGCGCGCCGGTTCGCCGAGGTGAACGTCGGCGGCACGCTGAACGTGTTGGCGGCGGTTCGCGCGGCCGGGTGCGAGCGCATGCTGTACACGAGCACCGTCGGCGTGCTCGGCATCGACGAGGCGCCGGGCGCGCCGCCTTCCGACGAGCGGTCCTACGCCGACATCGCGCACCTCTTCGGCTCCTACAAGCGCACGAAGTACGTCGCCGAGCACGAAGTGCTGCGCGCGGCGGCGGAGGGGCTGCCGCTCTCGATCGTGCTGCCGACGTTTCCCCTCGGGCCCGGCGACGGCCGTCCCACCCCGACCGGCAAGCTCGTCGTCGACTTCCTCAACGGCCGCATGCCCGCGTTCGTCGACACGATGATGAACGTCGAGCACGTCGACGACCTCGCGCAGGGTCACGTGCTCGCCCTCGAGCACGGTGCGAACGGCCGCAGCTACATCCTCGGCGGCGAGAACCGATCGATGCAGTCGCTGCTCGAGGTCCTCGCCGGGTGCACCGGCCTGCGCGCGCCGACGCGGCAGGTGCCGAGGGCGCTCGCAGTCGCGGCGGGCGTCGCCTCGCAACTCGTCGAAGGCCGCGTATTGCGGCGCGAGCCGAGCGTCTCGATCGAGGCCGCGCGCATGTCGACGACGCGCATGGCGTTCGACGACTCGCGCGCTCGCGACGAGCTCGGCTATACGTCACGCCCCGCCGAGGACGCGATCGAGGACTCGGCGCACTGGTTCGTCGAGCACGACTACGTCGACGAGCGGCGCCGGGCCAAGATCTCCTGGGTCAAGCCGCAGGCTTGACCCACACGCTCACGTGCGACATCGAGTCGCGCGTGAACGGCTCACCCTCGAACCCGCCCGCGCGCGACTCGAGCGTGAGGCCGGCCATCCGGCCCATGAGATCGAGCTCACTCGGCCACGCGTAGCGCAGCACGAGTGGGAGCACGCGCGTACCGGACTCGTCGCGGTGCACATGGTGACCCTCGACGCGCTGCATGACGGGGTCCACGACGAACTCGTCGTCGGCGGGCAACTGCGGATCGAGGTCGGGTACGAACGCCTCGATGAGGAATCGTCCGCCCGGCGCGAGGCGCGCCGCGACGTTGGCGAAGCAGTCGACCTGCGCGTCCTGGTCGAGCAGCGCGTAGAACGTGTTGAAGACGACGTAGACGAGCGCGTACTGCTCCGCCGGCGCGTCGACCGCGCGCATGTCGCCCATCGCGACCGTGACGAGATGACCGCCGTCGCGGGCCCGAAGCTGCGCGACCATCGGCTCCGACGCGTCGATCCCGTGCACCGCGACGGATCGTGGCGCGAGATGTTGCGCGAGCGGGATCGCGACGCGACCGGTTCCGACGCCCAGCTCGAGCACCGGTCCGGCGCCGGCGAGCGCCGCCAGCCGCTCGACCTCGCGGGCGGGATCACGTGACGCGTAGCGCTCGTCGTAGAGGTCGGCGATGTGCGCGCCGTACGTCTCGGGTCCGTACGCTTCCATCCGTGCCATCCGATCAGACCGGTTGCGAGTGCCGCCAGTGATTTCACGATGACGAACATGAAGGTCGATGCACCACTCGTCGCGCCGCGGCTCGCCGAAGTACCGGACGCGACCCGCCGCGCGGAGGCCGCCGGGTACGACGGCGTCTTCACGTTCGAGGGCCCGCGCGATCCGTTCCTGCCACTCATGCTCGCGGCCGAGCACAGCGAGCGGCTCGAGTTGACGACCGCGATCGCGGTCGCGTTCGCGCGCAACCCGATGACCCTCGCGACCACCGCGAACGACCTCCAGCTCGTGTCGGGCGGCCGGTTCGTGCTCGGACTCGGCACGCAGATCAAGCCGCACATCGAGAAGCGGTTCTCCATGGAGTGGTCGCACCCGGCACCGCGCCTGCGCGAGTTCGCGCTCGCGATGCGCGCGATCTGGGCGGCGTGGAACGACCGCGCGCCGCTCGACTTTCGCGGCGACTTCTACCGCCACACGTTGATGACGCCGTTCTTCGACCCCGGCCCGAACCCGTTCGGCCCGCCGCGCATCGTGCTCGCCGGTGTCGGCGCGCGGATGACCGAGGTCGCGGGCGAGGTCGGCGACGGCTTCATCGTGCACCCGTTCAGCAGCGCGCACTACCTCCGCACGACGACGCTGCCGGCATTGGAGCGCGGTCTCGCGCGCGCCGGTCGCACGCGCGACGGGTTCGAGGTTTCGTTCCCGGTGATGATCGCGACCGGCGAGACCGACGACGAGCTCGCGGCCGCGCGGTTCGCGACGCGTGCCCAGCTCGCGTTCTACGGCTCGACGCCCGCCTATCGCCCCGTGCTCGACGCGCACGGCTGGGGTGACCTGCAGACGGAGCTGCACCGACGATCGCGCGAGGGCGATTGGGCGGCGATGGCCGCGGCGATGCCCGACGAGGTCGTCGCCGCGCTCACCGTCTCCGGACGGCCCGACGAGATCGCGCCGCAGGTCCTTGGCCGCTACGGCGACCTCATCGACCGCATCGCCTTCAACGCGCCGTACTCGGCCCCGCCCGACACGTGGACGAGGGTGCTCGCCGGCTTCCGCGCTTCCTGACCGCGGCGAGTCACTCGTGGCGTCGCGCCCGATGTCGTAGTTTCTGGCCTCGGGTACGACGAGCCGGTGCAACGTGGGGGCGTGACCATGGGTGTGGGCACAAGTGCGGGTCACCGCGCCGGAACCGTTGTCGCAGCGATCGTGCTCGCGATGTCCGTGACGGCCGGCGGCTGGTCACTCTCGGGGACGGCATACGCCTCGCCCGGTCGGCGACCGGCGTCGGCGCTCGAACCGCTCGTCCGTTCGAACCGAGCCGACCGCCCCCGCGCGAAGCCGAAGCAGTGCTTCTACGCCGTTCAATGCGCGAGCTCGAACCCCGCCGTCTCGATCGTCATCGTGAGCACGGGCGACACGACCAGTTGCCGGTTCCGAAACACGGTTGCCTGGGGTGACGGCGACAAGGACACCCAGCCGTATGTGGGCGGCGCCGACGGCTCGACGCTGGCGACGCTCAGGCACACCTACGCGGATGTCCCGAAGCTGTTCGTCGTCAAGATCACGGGCAAGACGACGGCGGGTTCGTGCTTCGTCGCAACCGGTCGACTCGAGTTCACGCTGATGTGCCCGGCCGCGCCGGCGAGCCCGAAACTCAGCGCCTCGGCGACGACGCCGCAATGGACCGGCTATGTCGCGCGGACGAACCCCCCGGGAACCGATTGCGGCTTCACGAGCGTCACCGGCCGGTGGGTACAACCGACGGTGACGTGCCCGACCACGAACCTCGGCGATCAAGAGGTCGACTTCTGGGTGGGGCTCGACGGCCTCGAAAACGACGGATCTCACACAGTCGAGCAGACCGGCGTCGAAGTCACCTGCCTGTGGAACAGCGGCACCGACACGTACATCGGTCCGACGTATCGAGCCTGGTACGAGATGTTTCCCAATCTCCCCATCTATACGGGCAGCGGATATTCGGCGCTCGAACCAACGCCGGGCAGCACGATCACCGCGACCGTCACCTACGACGGGAACGCGAAACAGAACCCGTACGCCCTCACGCTCACGGTGACGTCAGGCGACAAGACGAAGAGCGGAACCGTTCACGAGACCTGCCTCAACGTCGACAGTCAACCGTGCATCAACACCAACGCCGAGTGGATCACCGAGAAGGTCGACGGGCGTGGACTCGCGAGCTTCGCGCCCTGGAAGTTGACCGCCGGCTACGCGACGACGGAGGCGAATCCGGCGAATCAGTCCGTCGCGGCCCTTCACGCCACCGCGTTCGACCTCAAGCCGAAGGGCAGCCGCACACTGGCGTACGCGTGTCGCCTCAAGGGCGCCACGTTCACCGTGCAGCAACCCGCCTGTTGACGGAACCAGCCCAGACCCGGCATCACCCGCCGCCGCTTGTCGCGCCCGAACCGACGGCTCACAATGTCGCCATGGACGAACCCGTACGCCGGACCCCGCCCGAGCTGCTCGTCGACGCCCGTGGCCACGCGCTGCGGGCGTCGTGGCATGCCGACGACCGCGAGGTCGTGCTCGGCGTGTGGGACGACGCCCGCTGCGTCGGCACGGTTCACCTCGACCCGCCCGCGATCGCGCGGCTCGGCGCGTTCCTGATGGCGTCCCTCGGCGCAGCCGCGGAACCGGGCGTGATCGTCGCGCCACGCGCGTCCGTGAGCTTCGCCGAACGGTGGCGGCGCCTGCGCGACAGCTGGCTCGCGCGCCTCCAGACCTAGGCGCACTCGGCGTTCAGATCGCGACCTCGATTGGCGTCCACGTTCGTCCGCCGTCGACGGTACGCGCGAGACCGGGCGTGGTCCCGAGGCCGTCGATCGCCCAAGCCGTGTGTGCGTTCACCGCGACGAGACGGTCGATCTCCGCCGGAAGCCGCGGACGCTCGCGACGCCAGTGCGCGCCGCCGTCGTTCGTCACGAGCAGGTGATCGCCGATCGCGATCCACCATGAGTCGAGGTCCGGTATCGCGACGGCTTGCGCGGCACCTCGGTGCGCCGCGAGTCGTTGCCATGTGCCGACGCGATTCGCGGCGAACACGGTCGTCGGTCCCTGCGCATCCGCGTCGGTGAACGTCGCTGCGACCGCGACACCGTGCACCACTGTCGGCGGAGCCGCCTCGAAAAAGCACCCGTCGTCACAACCCCGCGGCTTCGGCAGCGACTGCGTCGCCCACGTGCGGCCGCCGTCGCCGGTCGTCCCGAGCTCCGGTTCGCCTCCCGCACACGCGAACGTCGCGAAACCGCGGTCCCGTCCACTGAAGACGATGCCGGTCTTGTCGCAGCCGCGGTCGAGCGCGTGCGGGGTCGGAGGCACGCGGCCGTCGAGCGATCCGGTGGACGACACGAGGCGCCAGTGCGCGCCGCCGTCGACCGTCGCGACGATGCTGACGGCTTCCGAACCCGCGGCCGCGCCCGCGCTCACCTCGTCCCACCCGACGCGCGCGTCGAGGAAGAAGAGGTGCTGCGTGTCACACGCTCGGGCCGGTATTCGTGTCGACGTCCAGTGCCGGCCGGCATCGCGCGTTCGCCAGACGACGCCCGCGCAGTCGCCGCGGTTCATCCCGACCCACGCGTGCGACCCATCGAGCGCGAAGAGCCCGCTGACGATGCCCGGCCGGGCCGGCGTGACGTCGCGCCACGTGCGTCCGGCGTTCGCCGTCCGCGCGACCCGCTGCGACGTCGCCACCCACGCGTCGAGAGCACTCGGGAACGCGCCGATGCGAGGACGCAACGAACGGGTCGGCTGCGACGCGCGGCCCGCCGACGGTGACGCCACCAGCGCGACGCCCACGACGCACAGAGTCACACCGAGCCGCCGGAGCGCGCTTCCCACGCCGAGAGCCTTCCCCACCGCGCCGCCGGGCATGCCGCGCGAGTCACATTGCGCGGCGCCGGTCCGACGTTGTCAGTCGGGTCGCTGCGCGAGCTGACCCGTCTCGGTGAGTGACTCGGCGATGAGTCGCAGCTTCACATTGAGATTCTGCGACGCGCGCCGGAGGATCTCGAAGGCCTCTTCGGGCGTCACGCGGAGTCGTTCCATGAGGATGCCGGTCGCCTGACCGATGACGTCCCGAGTCTCGAGCGCCTGGTGGAGCTGCACGGCTTGCTCCTCGAGCGAGACCCGGTCGCGCACCGCGCTCACGCCGGTGGATGCGTGCGCCGCGAGGATCAAGCCGATCTCCTGTGCTTGCTGCTCGAACGCATGGTCGTCGCTCGAGTACGCGTTGAGCGATCCCACGAATCGTTCGGTGTTCGGACGGTTCGACGAAGCGACACGGAACGACGCGACGGACTGCACGCCGAACCGGTTGGGATCCGATGCAAGCCTCGGCCACCTCGGGTCGGGGAACTCGGGCGCATACACGGCGGGCTCCTCCGTCGCGTCGAGGCAGGGACCTTCACCGGCCGCGTACTGCGCCGTGTCGACGTCGGTCGCCGCCGCATCCGTCGACGCCAGCGTGCGGAACGTCGGGCCGTCGGGGACGCTGATCGAGGCCATGTCGCAGCCCGTGATCGTGGCGACCGCGGCGCGTGCGATGGTGCTCAGGACCGCGTCGACGTCCTGCGACTGGTAGAGGTGCTGCGCGATCTCGGCGAACGCCAGTGCGAGCCCCGTCGGCGGCGCGTCGGCCTGCCGTCGCTTCGTCGCTTCGTGTCGCTCCTCGGTGGTGAGTGTGCGCGCGTCCTGCGCCTCCGACCGCCGCTCGTCCGCCTCGACACGAGCCTGGATCGCCCGCTCGCGTTCATGCGCGACGGCGGCGCCGTCGTTTGCCGATCGCGCGGGCGGAGCGCCGCCCTCGTCGCGTTCGCAGGTCGCGAGACGGCCTTCCCATTCCTCGAGCTCGCGTTCGCGGTCGTCCGCACTTCGCTGACGCGCGTCGGCGACGACATCACGCGCGTCCGCAGCGTCGTCGCGCGCGTCAGCAAGGTGGTCGCGCCGGTCGGCGACGAACTCGCGCTTGTCGGCCGCCCATTCCCGCTCTGTCCGCGGCGCTTCGTCGTCCACGCGGCAACCGTCCTTCAGCCGTCCGGACGATTCACGCTCGTGCAGTCGAGAGACGTCGTCAGCCGCTCGGCGCCGAACCCGGAGCCCAGATCGGATCGCTCGCAGCGGCTGTTGTCTCAACCGACCACGCGAGGTTACCGGCTCCGGAACCGAAGCCGCGATCGGCGGCAGTGACTCAGTTCGAATCGGTGTGCCGGCGACGTGACGACACGCTGGCCCGGAGGCGTTCCCCCGCGCGCGAGGACATAAACGCGGCTGGTCTCTTGTATCCGGTCGGGTTCGGCGGCAGAGTGTCTGCAGGGTCCTGCAGCGTGGCTCTGCTCGAGAGTGGAGCTGAGCGCATGGACGAGGTGCTCGTACGGGAGCGCGACGACTCTTCGGTGTCGATCGGCCTCAGTGGCGATCTCGACGAGTTGAGTTGCGGCGACATCGAATCGACGATCCTGACCGCGTCGAAACTGTGGCGGCGGGTCGTCGTCGATCTCGGCGCGGTGACGTTCTGCACGTCAGCCGGGCTCAGCATGTTCGTCCGTTGCCACAACGTCGCGACCGAACAGGGTGGCACGTTCGTCCTGACGAACGCCCCGTCGATCGTTCACCGCGTCATCGAAGTGACCGGGCTGACGCACCTGCTCGCCGCAACCGCGCCGGAACCGGTGGATTGCTGACGCGACGCGCCAGACGGCAACAACCGAGAACAGCCGCGAGGCACCCCCCGGGTTGTTCACGGTCGAGCCCAGCTTGCGAACCCGCTACCAAGGACGGTGGCGGGTTCGTTCGCGCTCGTCGAGCAGCGCCGCGATCTGGAACGACGGAACCGCGCCGCGTGGGTCAGCGACTCAGGCGTTGAGCCGCTCGTCGAGCAGCTGCGCGAGCACCGGGCCGTTCGCGCGGCCCTTCAGCGCCTTCTGCATCTCGCCCATGAGGAAGCCGCGCTTCTTCTTCTTCACGCCGTCGTCGCCGGCGCGGTAGTCCGCGACGACGTCGGGGTGCGCGGCAAGCACCGCGTCGATCGACGCGCCGAGCGCGTCGGTGTCGCTCTCCTGCGCGAGCCCGCGTGCCTCGACGATCGCGGCCGGCCGTGAACCGGCGCGCAACGCCTCCGCGAGCACTTCCTTCGCCTGGTTGCGGTTGATCGTCCCACCCGCGACCAGTGCGACCAGCTCCGCGAGCGCGTCGGGCGCCAACGTGAGCTCATCGACCGCGACGCCCGCCTCGTTCACGTGCGCGAGCACCTCGCCGGTCGCCCAGTTGACGACGTCACGGGGCGTGCCCGCCTTCAACGCGCCGACCGTCGCCTGCACGAAACGAGCGAGTCCCGGCACGTCGAGCACCACACGCGCGTCGTGCTCCGAGATGCCCCAGTCGGCGACCAGTCGTGCGCGCGCCGCGCCCGGCAGCTCGGGCAGCGCCGCTCGCACCCGCTCGCGCAGCTCGACGCTCGGTGCGACCGGCACGAGGTCGGGTTCGGGGAAGTAGCGGTAGTCGTACGCCTCTTCCTTCGACCGCATCGAGTGCGTGCGACTGTCGACCTCGTTCCAGTGCCGGGTCTCCTGCACGACCCGACCACCGTCTTCGAGCACTTCGATCTGGCGCGTGATCTCGTACTCGATCGCGCGCTGCACCGATCGGATCGAGTTCATGTTCTTGATCTCGGTGCGCGTCCCGAGCTCCGACGTGCCCGTGCGGCGGATGGAGACGTTCGCGTCGACGCGCATCGAGCCCTCTTCCATCTTCACGTCCGACACACCGAGCGCGAGCAGCGTGGCGCGCAGCTCCGTGACGTACGCGCGCGCCTGCTCCGCCGAGAAGATGTCGGGCTCCGACACGATCTCGAGCAGCGGCACGCCGGCGCGGTTGTAGTCGACCAGCGAGTGGTCGGCGTCGTGGATGCGCCCGCCGCCACCGACGTGCAGCGACTTCCCGGTGTCCTCTTCGAGGTGCGCGCGCGTGATCCGTACCGTCGTGCCGTCGACGTCGATCACACCTTGGAGACAGATCGGCTCGTCGTACTGCGACGTCTGGAAGTTCTTCGGCATGTCCGGATAGAAGTAGTTCTTCCGGTGGAAGATTGACTGCTCCGGCATCGTGAACTGCAGCGCGGTGCCGAGTCGCAACGCGAGCTCGACCGCCTTCTCGTTCAGCACCGGCAGCGCGCCGGGCAGCCCGAGGCACACCGGGCACACGTGCGTGTTGGGCGGCGCGCCGAACTCGTTGCGACAGCCGCAGAACAGCTTCGTCGCGGTCGCGAGCTCGACGTGCACCTCGAGCCCGATCACGGGCTCCCAGGCTGTGCTCGGGCTCGAGGTGCCTTCGGCCGGGTGCCGGACGTTGGTCTCGGAACTCACGGCGCCACCGCCTCGACCGCGCGTGCGACCCGGAACATCAGCGCCTCCTGCAACGCGGGTGCGAGCACCTGCACGCCGATCGGCAAACCGTCGACCGCGCCCCACGGCACGCTGATCGCGGGATCACCCGACAGGTTCGACGGGATCGTGCACACGTCGCTCAAGTACATCGCGAGCGGATCCGCGGTGCGCGCGCCGACCTCGAACGCGACGGTCGGCGACGTCGGCGCGAGCAGCACGTCGAACCGCTCGTACGCGCGGGCGAAGTCGCGCACGATGAGGGTGCGAACGCGCTGCGCTTGGCCGTAGTACGCGTCGTAGTAGCCGGCCGACAGCGCGTAGGTGCCGAGCATGATGCGCCGCTTCACCTCGGCACCGAAGCCGTCGTCGCGCGTCGACGCGTTCATCGTCTCGACGTCGGGCGCGTCGACTCGCAGTCCGTACCGCACGCCGTCGTAGCGCGCGAGGTTCGACGACGCCTCCGCCGGCGCGATCAGGTAATAGGCCGACAGCGCGTACGCCGACGACGGCAGCGACACCCGGTCGACGCGCGCGCCGTCCTTCTCGAGCGCGCGGCCCGCGGCCTCGACCGCGTCGCGCACCTCGTCGGTGATGCCCTCGACGTCGGTGAGCTCCTCGACGATGCCCACCCGCAATCCGTCGACGCCGCCGTCGATGCCCGACCGCAGATCGGGGAACGGGCGCGCGATCGACGTGGAATCGCAGGGATCGTGGCCCGCGATCGTCGAGAGCAGCAGCGCGGCGTCCTCGACGGTCGTCGCGAACGGGCCGATCTGGTCGAGCGACGACGCGAACGCCACCAACCCGTATCGCGACACCGCGCCGTACGTCGGCTTCGCGCCGACGACACCGCACAGCGAGGCGGGTTGGCGGATCGAGCCGCCGGTGTCGGACCCGAGACCGAGCGTCGCGAACCCCGCCGCGACCGCGGCCGCCGAACCTCCGGACGAGCCACCGGGCACGCGGCTGAGGTCGTGCGGGTTGCGCGTCGGTCCGAACGCCGAGTTCTCCGTCGACGAACCCATCGCGAACTCGTCGAGGTTCGTCTTGCCGACGATGAGCGCGCCCGCGGCGCGCAGGCGCGACACCACGGTCGCGTCGTAGGGCGGCTTCCAGTGCTCGAGGATGCGCGACGAGCACGTGGTCGGAACACCGCGCGTGCAGAGGTTGTCCTTCAGCGCGATCGGCACGCCCGCGAGCGGCCCCGGATCACCGCCCGCCGCGACCGCGGCGTCGACCGCGTCGGCGGCCGCCCGCGCGTCGTCGGCGAGCACGGTGTTGAAGGCGTGGATCTGACCTTCGCGTTCGTCGATGCGCGCGAGGTGCTCCTCGAGCACGTCGATCGCGCGTCGCTCCCCCGACCGGACCGCGGCCGCGATCTCGACCGCGCTCATGCTTCCTCGCTCATGATGCGCGGCACGCGGAAGCGGCCGTCTTCGGCGACCGGCGCCTCCGCGAGCACCTCGACGGAGTCGAGACTCGGGCGGACCTCGTCGGGTCGCAGCACGTTCACGAGCTCGATCGGGTGCGACGTCGGCGGCACGTCGGTCGTGTCGAGCGCCGAGACCCGCGCCGCGTGGTCGAGGATCTTGCCGAGCTCCTCGGTGAGCTGCTCGATCTCGGTGTCGGTGAGGGCGAGACGCGCGAGCCGGGCGGTGTGCTCGACATCGGCGCGCGAGATCCGTGCCGATCCGTCGCTCATGGGCGGCATTCTAGGAAGGGCGTCGCGGCGATCCCCGAAGCATTGCGGGCGCTACGGATCGAGCAGCGTGCCCGTGCCCGTCGCGCGAATCACGGTCACGGTCGCGCCGGTCTCGTCGGAGAGGGTGATCGTGAACTGGTGGTCCGCGTCGGGGAGCAGGTCGGGCCACACGGTCACCGAGATGTCCTTGTGCGTCACGCCCGCCTTGAACGCGAGCGTGCCCGAGAGCTTGCCGCCGATCTCGCCGCCGGTCGCCTTCTTGGTGTACGTCGCGGTGCCCGGCGTGAGCGTGAAATCGACGCTCATCGCGCCGGTCGGCGCCGACCGCGTCACCGGCAGCGTCAGCTTCTCGGTGCCCTCGCCCTGTTGCACGATCGCACCGTCGCCGATGCCGAGCGTCACCCCCGCGTTCGCGTCGTCGTTGAGGATCGTGCCGGTGCCGACGGAACGATCCAGCGCGTACCCGCCGGTGGGCGCCGAGAGCGTGACCTTCAGCGTCTCGTCGGATTCCGTCGTCGCGTCGCCGAGGACCGGTACCGCGATCATCTTCGAGATCTGGCCGGGATTGAACGTGAGCGTGCCCGATCGCAGCTTGAAGTCGACGCCGGGTGCCACTCGCGTCGCGCCGGTCGCGCTCGTGCCCGTGACCGAGTAGCTCACGGTCACGGGCGAGGTCGCGGGCTTGCTCAGCGTCACCGGGAACTTCATCGGGCGCGTGCCGGTGTCGCCTTCGAGCATCGCGCGATCGCCGACCGAGATCGCCGGGTCGGGCAGCGGCACGAGCTTGTACAAGCCGCCCGTGAGGTTCGCCGCGTACAGCTCGCCGTCGTGGTCCTGACCGAACGTCGTCATCGACTGCAAGCCGGCGGGGAACACGGCGGAATCGCTGAGCGTGCCGCCACTCTGCACCGCGCCGGAGATGTGGCGCTGGCACAGGTCGCTGTAGAGGTACGCGCCGCCGAGGTTCGCGATCGCGCTGCCGTGGTACACGAACCCGCCGATCACCGCGCAGTTGCCGTCGGCGTGCGCGTTCTCGAGCAACGGGTCGTGACCGTCGGGCGGTTCCGCGCCGCCCTTGAACGGGTGGAAGCCCTCGCGCAGGTTCCAACCCCAGTTCTGCCCGCTCGTGCCCGCGGGCGCGTAGTCGACCTCTTCGTAGAGGTCTTGGCCGACGTCGGCGATCCACAGGTCACCGGTCGCGGAGTCGAACGAGAACCGCCACGGGTTGCGCAACCCGTACATCCAGATCTCGCCGCGGTGATCGGCCTGACCGAAGAACGGATTGTCGTGCGGGATGCGATACGGCATCGTCTGCGTCGGGCGCGGATCGATGCGCAGGATCTTGCCGAGCAGCGAGTTCACGTTCTGCCCGTTGCGGTCGGGGTCGCCGCCACCACCGCCGTCGCCGACGCCGATGTAGAGGTCGCCGTCGGAACCGACGACGAGCTGTCCGCCGTTGTGGTTCGGACGCGAGTGCGGGATCGTAAGGAGGTCGCGCGCGGTGCTCGTGTCCGCGGTGTCGCCGGCCATCGTGTACTCGGCGATGTGGATCGTCCCCGTCGAGTCCGTGTAGTCGACGTAGAGCTTCGAACCGTCGAGCGAGAACGCGAGCCCGAGCAGGCCCCGCTCACCGCCGCTGCTGATGTGCGTGAGCGTGAGGACCGTGCCGTCGATCGCGCCGGACACCGGATCGATGATGCGGATCGTGCCGGTCTGCTCGGCGACGTAGATGCGGTCGTCGTCGACGCGCCAGGCGAGCGAGACCGGCACCGACAGTCCGGTCGCGACCGGCGCGAGCCCGAACTCGACCGCGCTCAGATTCGGTGCCGCGACCGCGGTCGACGCGTCGGTTGCGAGCGCGACGAACGACGCGGCCCCGATCGCGACCGCCATGATGAACGAGAGTCCTCGACGCGGCTGCCGCACGGTGCCCCCTTCGCGTCCCCCACCGGGACTCGGCAGATCCTTCCACACGCGTAGCGGGCGGCGCGGGCGTCGGGAAGGCGTGTCAGTCGGGCTCGGGGCGCGCGATGTCGAGGCCGACGGACGCGCCGTCGCCTTCGGGACCCGCGACCTCGACGACGCGCTCGTCGACGTCGTCCCACTCCGTGCGCAGCGCGCGCGACATCACCGCGTGCTGCAGGTAGAGCGCGGTGATGTAGGTGAGCTCGAGCGTCGCGACGTCGCCGAGCTGTTCGTGGATCGCGCGGAACAGCGCGTCGGGCACGCGTCCGCGGTCGAGGACGAGGCAGTCCGTGTACGCGAGCACGAGCCGCTCGATCTCGGTGAAGCACGCCGCCGCGGACCCCGCGCTCACCGCGTCGATCTTCTCGTCCGGCACGCCGAGCGCGCGCAACGACTTGCAGTGTTGCGAGAACACGAACTGACTCCCCGCGGCCCAACCCGCGCGCGCCTGACCGAGCTCGCGCAGCACGGGATCGAGCACGCGCCGCGAGCTCTGGTAGAGACCGAAGCCCTGCACCGCGTGCTCGAGGATGTCGGGCACGTTCGCGAACGTCGGCCACCAGTCGCCGCTCGTGCCCGTCGCGGTGCCGGGCTCGGCGACGGGATCTCGATCGCCGAACAGCAGGTCGTACATCGTCGTGACGATCGGCGCGGTGCTCTCGGCCCGGGTCACCTGGTGAAGACGCGGCATGCGGGTGCCTCTGCTTGCTACTTGTACGAGTCGAGCGGGCTCAGTGGGTTCGTCCACCAGTCGTCCGGCGCGGGCGACCAGTCGGGATCGGGATAGATGCAATCGACGGGACACGCGGGCAGGCACTTGTCGCAGCCGCTGCAGAGCTCCGGGACGATGATCACGTCGACGCCGTGGTTGAAGATCGCGCCGAACTGCGACGGGCAGTGACGGAGACAGGCGTCGCAGTTGATGCACTCCGCCATCTCGATGCGCAGGGGCGGATTGCGCCATTTCGGGTTGCGTTCCCGCGACTCGATGCGCTCGAGCCGGTTCGCGGACGCCATGCGCCGCAGCGTACCGACCGGGCTCCCCGGTAAGCTCCCGCCGCTCGAAGCGTCTCACGGGGGAGAACGGTGTGGCCGGCAAGCAAGCGTTCCTGTCCGACGAGTGGTTCGCCGCGGTGAGCGGGGCGATCGCAGAGCACGGATCGAGTGCCGCGGCGCCCGGGCCCAACGTGTTGATGAACCTCGTGATCACCGGCACGCCGTTCGGCGACCGCGAGTTCCACATGGGCGCGCGCGACGGCAACGTGCTGTTCGGTCAGGCGCACCTCGACGGCGCCGACGTGACCCTCACCACCGACTACGCGACGGCGCGCGACGTGTTCGTGTCGGGCAACCAGGCTGCGGGCATGCAGGCGTTCATGGCCGGCAAGGTCAAGGTCCAGGGCGACATGACCAAGCTCATGGCGTCGCAGGGCGGTGGCGGCGCGAACGCCGAGCTCCAGACCGCGATCCAAGAGCTCACGGAGTAGCTCCGGTCAGACCGTCGGCGCGCGAGCCCGCTCAGCGCGTGCCGGTCTCGACGCGACGTTCGCTGCTGAGCAGCCGGCGCGCCCGACTCGCATCGGGTCCCGGCCGCAGGCTGCGGCCGTACCCGTTCGTCGGCCTCGCCGGCGTGGGACGCCGCGTCACCCCGTGGGGGTAGCGGCGCATCACTGCGTCACGGTCCGAGCCCTGCCCGCTCTCTTCGTACTCGATCACCAGGAGTTCCTCCGGCCCCATCCCCCGGCGCCGACCGCAGGAGCCTACGCCCGTATCACCACGGAACGCAAGAGTCTCATCACCCTCAGTGTCATCATCGGCGAGCCGGGACGATCGGATCCGGCGCAGGATCTTCCCGAGTGGTGGACACGCGCGGCCGGGTCGAGCTCGGCACGACGGACGCCGCGTTCGAGCAGTTCGTCGACGCGGTCACGCAGCGCCTGCGCCGCGCGCTGGTCGCGACCTACGGCGTCGAGGTCGGCTCCGAGGCCTGCGCGGACGCGATCGCGTGGGGCTGGGAGCAGCGCGGACGCCTCGCCGCGATGGCGAACCCGGCGGGCTACCTGTTCCGCGTCGGACAGTCCGCGGCGCGCACGCACCTGCGGCGCGAGCGCACGATCGACCTGACCGCGCGCGCGGAGGCCCGCGACGACACCGACCCGCGCCTCGACGACGCGCTCGACGCGCTCCCGGCGCGCCAGCGCACGGTCGCAGTCCTCGTGCACGGCCACGGCTTCTCGTACGCGGAGGTCGCCGAGCTGACCGGCCGGACGGTCGCGAGCGTGCGCAACGACCTGCACCGCGCGATGAAGCAACTGCGGCACCGACTGGAGGAATCGTGACCCCGACGATCGAAGCGCGCCTCGCGCGTCACGGAGAGCGACTCGACGCCGCGACCGCGCGCTACGTCGACGAACGGCCGGCTCGCCCTGCCTCGACGGATTTGGACGAGCCGCGCGACCGAAAATCGCCGCGCCGCGTCGTCGTGCTGAGCGCGGTCGCGTGCGTGGTGATCGTCGGCGGCGTCGCGGTCGCGCTCCACACCGTCCGCACGCACCCGGCCGTCTCGACCCGACCTTCGATCGCGACCACCACCACGCGCGTCGCCCCGGTCCGGCACGTCGCCACGGACGGCCGGTTCGTCGCGACGGTCCTGCCCCCCGGGCTCGTGCCGCACGAGCAGCGGCGGTTCCTCGAGCCGTGGGTCGACAACCTCGTGCACCAGCACACGTTCGTCGGCCCCGACCACCGCCTCGCGCTGGCCATCACGGCGATGACCGACCTGAAGATGGAGACACCGGGCGCGCATCCGCGCGTGGTGCCCGCGACCGCGGTGCAGCTGATGAACACGGTCGGCGACGCGCCGACCAGCACGCATCTGACGTTCGCCGGCCGGCCCGCACTGCTCAGCCGCGTCGACGACCAACCGAGCGCGCTCATCCTCTCGTGGGCGGTGCGCGACGACGCGCTCGTGCAGATCGTGAGCGAGGGCGCGTACGACGCCGCGGAGCTCGAGCGGATCGCGCTCGGCCTCCGCGCGCCGAGCTGATCACACCTTCGGAACGAGGTCTCCCGCGCGCGCGGCGAGCTCGTCGACGGTCCAACGGTCGTCCTTCTCGATCTTCTCCACCGTCGACCACGACTTCACGCGCTGCACCGTCCCGCCCTGCACCATGAACGTCTCGCCGGTGAGCGGGCAGTCCTGCGTCGCGAGGTACGCGACGAACGGCGACACGTTCGCGGGATCCCACACGTCGAACTTCCCCGGATCGTCGGGCGCCTTCACCATGTCGCCGAGTCCGGGCGTCTCGAGCGTCAGCCGCGTGCGCGCGCCGGGCGCGATCGCGTTGCTCCGCACGCCGTAGCGCGTGAGCTCCTTCGCGCACACCTGCGAGAAGGTGGCGATGCCCGACTTCGCGCTGTCGTAGTTCGCCTGCCCGGGGTTGCTGAACAGGCCCGACGTCGACGACGTGTGCACGATCGACGCGTGCACCTCCTTGCCGGCCTTGGTTTGCTCGCGCCAGTAGGTCGCGGCGTGTCGGGTCGGACAGAAGTGACCCTTCAGGTGCACCGCGATCACCGCGTCCCACTCGGCCTCGGTCATGTTGATGATCACGCGGTCGCGCAGGATGCCCGCGTTGTTCACGAGCACGTGCAGATCGCCGAACGTCTCGATCGCCTGGCGCACGAGCCGCTCGGCACCGTCCCAGTCCGCGACGTTGTCGCCGTTCACGACCGCCTCGCCGCCCGCGGCGACGATGTCGGCGACGGTCTGCTGTGCGGCCGTCACGTCGGCGCCGGTTCCGTGCGCGTCACCACCGAGGTCGTTGACGACGACCTTCGCGCCTTCACGCGCGAACAGCAGCGCGTGCTCGCGGCCCAGGCCCCGGCCGGCACCGGTGATGATCGCGACGCGTCCGTCGAGCGATCCCATGCGTTCGTCCTCCCTGTCGACTGTGAAGCGCCCGATGCTGGCGCAGCCGTTCCTAGAGGATCAAGAGGACGGTGGAGCCCTTCGGCGCGCGGGTGCCGGGCTCGGGCAACTGGTCGAAGACGTGCGCACTCGGGCTGTACAGGGCCAGGTCGACGTGCACGACGAAACCGAGGTTCTGGAGCTTGGCCTTGGCGGACGCGACGGTCTTGCCGATGACACGCGGCACCGTCACGAGCTCGGGCCCCTTGCTCACGTTGATCGTGATGGGCGTGCCCTGGTTCACCGTCGCGCCGACGCCGGGCGTGGTGCCGACAACGACGTCCTTCGGCGTGAGGTCGTCGAACACCTGCGTGCACGTCGGCACCAGATGCGAGCTCGTCAGCTGCGTCGTCGCCTGTGCGCAGGTCAGACCATGGAGGTCGGGGATCTGCACCGGCGCCGGACCCTGGCTCTCCCAGATGGTCACCGGCCGGCCCGGTGTCAGCGTCTGGTTCTGCACGGGCCGCTGCTGGTAGATCAGCCCCTTCTTCGTGTTCTGCCGGTAGCCCTTGACGACCGTCGTGGTGAAGCCCGCGGCGCGCAGCTTCGCGACCGCGGTCGCGGTCTGCAGGTTGAGGACCGGCGGCACGGTGACGGGTGCCGGTCCCGACGACACGACGACGTTGATCGTGCCGCCGCCGTAGAACCAGCTGCCGGGCGCGGGATCCTGCGAGACGACGACCCCACTCGGGTCGGCAGACGCGCGCTGCTCCACATGGACCTGGAAGTCCGCGCCGGATGCGGTCTGCTCTGCCTTGTCGCGCATCAGGCCGACGAGGCCCGGGGCCGCGCGACCCGACGCGCCGACCTTGGCGAGCGCGCTCGTGCTCAACGCGGTGGCGACCGCGAACGCGACGAGCACCGCGAGCGGCACCAGCCTCCGCTGACGCGAGCGTTGCTTGTCGGTGCGCGGCGGCAGACCCAGGCGGCCGCGCACCGTGTGGGTCGCGCCGATCGGCTGGAAGTCGACCGCGATCGCCTCGGTCGCGGCGGTGTCCTGGTCGAAGAGCGCTGCCGTCGCGGCACGCGCGACCGCCGTGGTGGGGTGCGGATCCGACGAGTCGGCGATGCCGGGCAGCTCGAGCGGCTCGGGACGGGGCACCGCCTCCACGACGTCGGTGAGCGCCGATTCCATCGTCGCCGCGTCCGGATAGCGCGTCGCGGGGTCGAGCTGCCCCGCGCGCTCGATCGGCGCCTGGAGCGGGCCGAGCTCGGCCGGCGCGACGATCGGCTGCTGCGTGCGCGCCGCGAGCGTGCCGATCGTGGTGTCGGCCGCGAACGGGATCGAGCCCGTCACCGACTCGACGAGCACCAGCGCGAGCGAATACAGATCGGAGCGCGCGTCGAGCTGGACGCCCCGCGCCTGTTCGGGCGACGCGTAGCGCGCGGTACCGAACACCGCGCCCGACGGTTCCGTCCAGGAGGCCTCGGCGAGCGCGCGCGCGAGGCCGAAGTCGGCGATGCGCACGGAGCCGTGCTCGTCGAAGAGCAGGTTCGCGGGCTTGATGTCGCGGTGCACGATGCCGCGCGAGTGCGCGTAGTCGAGCGCGGCCGCGACGTCGCGCCCGATGCGCGCGGCCTGAGGGATCGAGAGGTGGGTACCCCGGTCGAGCAGCCCCCGCAGGCTGCCGCCCTCGAGGAGCTCGACGACCATGAACGGCTGCTCGTCCTCGCCCCAGTCGTACACCGCCATGATGTTCGGGTGGTGCAGTGACGCGGCGACCTGCGCCTCGGCGCGGAAGCGCCGCAGGAACCCCGCGTCCTCCGCGAGCGCGGCGTGCAGCACCTTCACCGCGACCCGGCGCTTCAGCCGGATGTCCTCGGCGGCGTAGACGCGGCCACTCGCGCCGGTGCCGATCGGCGCGAGCAGGCGGTAGCGCCCGGCCAGTACCCGGCCGGCGAGATCGTTCGCGCCGTTCGTCGCCATGGGCGTCCAACGGTATCGGCCGACCTCGCGGCTCTGGTGGCAAGAACGGGATGCGCTCGCACTAGCGTCGGCGTCATGGCCGATTCGGCCCCGATTCGCCCCCGCAAGAAGCCCTATCGCACGATCATCGTGGTCGCGGGACTGCTGCTCGCGGTCAACGTGATCATCATCGCGGGCATCTCGCAGCGGACGAACTCCGAGGGCACCCTCCCCGCGGCGATCGAGCCGAACGGACTCCTGCCGAAGGCGGGTGACGTCGTGTCACCCGAGAGCACGATCGGCGTGAACCTCCGGAACGACCTCCAGGGCTACCTCGAGTTCGACGGTGTGCCGATCCCGCTCGACCAGCAGGAGATCCAGGCGACGCAGGGCATCATCCAGTTCACGCCCGGGGGCGACAAGGACCTCCACCAGTTCCCGCAGGGCCACCACCGCATCACGGTCGTCTACTGGCCGCGCGGCCAGAAGGAGTCCGACGGCGCGGGCTCCTACTCCTGGACGTTCTCGGTCGGGGCGTAATTTCGATCGGGCGCGCACGCTTCGCCCTCGATGACGCCTCTGCCGACGATCGAGGCCGCGCCGCTCGCTCCGCTCGCGCACTCATGCGGGAAGGTCGGGAAGCGCGTCCGGTCCCCCCGAGAGAAGCGTCTCCAGACCGTCCTCGTCGAGCACGCGCACCCCGAGGCTCTCGGCCTTGGCGAGCTTCGATCCCGGGCTCTCTCCCGCGACCACGAAGGTCGTCTTCTTCGACACGCTGCTCGCGACCTTCGCGCCGCGCGCGATCAGCGCGGCCGTCGCTTCCTCGCGCGTCTGCCGTTCCAACCCGCCCGTGAGCACGATGCTCACTCCCGCGAGTGACGCCGCGCCCTCGATGACGGGCGCGGGCTCCGGCCCGTCGAAGTTCACGCCCGCGGCGCGCAGCTTCTCGATCACGAGGTGGTTGCGGTCGAGCCCGAAGAACTTCTGCACGCTCACCGCGATGATCTGCCCGATCCCCTCGCACTCGACGAGCTCCTCGACCGTCGCCGACGCGACGCGGTCGAGCCCGCCGACACCGGTCGCGAGCGCCTGCGCCGCCGTCGGGCCGACGTGCGGGATGCCGAGGCCGACGAGCACGCGCCACAGCGGCTGCGGCTTCGACGCTTCGATCGCGTCGAGCAACAACCGCGCCGACCGCTCGCCGATGCGTTCGAGCGCGACGAGCCGGTCGAGCGAGAGCGAGTAGATGTCGCCCGCGTCGACGAGCAGACCCTCGCGCACGAACTGCGACACGCGTTCCTCACCGAGGCCTTCGATGTCGAGCGCGCCGCGGCTCGCGAAGTGCACGATCCGCTGCACCCGCTGCGCGGGGCACTCGACGTTGATGCACTGGTGGTTCGCCTCGCCCTCGAGTCGCACCAGGGGCGAGCCGCAGACCGGGCACGCGGTGGGAAACTTCCATTTCGGCTTGCGCCGCTTGCCCTTCTGGACGACGGGCCCGACCACCTCGGGGATCACGTCGCCGGCCTTGCGCACGATCACGGTGTCGCCCGGGCGGACGTCCTTGCGCGCGACCTCGTCCTGGTTGTGCAGCGTCGCCATCCCGACGGTCGAGCCGCCGACGAACACCGGCTCGAGCTCTGCGAACGGCGTCGCGCGACCGGTGCGCCCGATGCTGACCTGGATCTTGCGCAGCAGGGTCGTGCGCTCCTCGGGCGGGAACTTGTACGCGATCGCCCAGCGCGGGGCCTTGCTCGTGAAGCCGAGCTCCTCGCGCTGCGCGAGATCGTCGACCTTGATGACCACGCCGTCGATCTCGTAGCCGAGCGAGTGCCGCTGCTCCTGCATCGACTGGCAGAACGCGTAGACCGACTCGAGGTCGTCGTGCGCTTCGATGCGCGGGTTCACCTGGAAGCCGAGCTCGCGCATCCACGCGAGCGTCTCCTGATGCGTCCGGAGCGTCGGACCACCCTGCTTCGCGCCGAGCTGGTAGCAGAACATCGCGAGGTCGCGCGACGCGGTGATCGACACGTCTTTGACGCGCAGACTTCCGGCCGCCGCGTTGCGCGGGTTCGCGAACAGCCGCAGTCCCGCGTCGCCCTGCCGCCGGTTCAGCTCCTCGAAGGCGCGCAGCGGCATGTACACCTCGCCGCGCACCTCGAGCACCGACGGCAGGTTCTTGCCCTTCAGCGTGCGCGGCACCTCGGTGATCGTGCGCACGTTGGCGGTGACGTCCTCGCCGACGCGCCCGTCGCCGCGCGTCCCTCCCGACACGAGCTTGCCGTTCTCGTAGAGCAACGACATCGCGAGGCCGTCCATCTTCGGCTCGGTCACGAACCGGATCCCGCCGACGAGCGCGCGCTCGACCCGCTCACCCCAGGCGACGAGCTCTTCGTTCGAGAACGCGTTGTCGAGCGACATCATCGGCACCCGGTGCTTCACGGGCGCGAACGTCGACTGCTGCGTCGATCCGGGATGCTGCGTCGGAGAGTCGGCGGTGACGAGCGCCGGATACTTCGTCTCGAGCTCGATCAGCTCGCGCAGCAGCGCGTCGAACTCGGCGTCGGCGATCTCGGCGGCGTCGGCGTAATACCGATCGTTGTGGTACTCGATCAGCTCGCGCAGCGCCGCCGCACGCTCGGCGCCGACATCGTCCGCGTTGTCGGCCCGATCCTTCGCCACACCGGAGAATCTAGGTTCAGGCGCCGACGGTCAACTTCGTCGCGACGGCCTGGTCGTGGATGCGGTCGCCGATCTCGCGGGCGAGCCGCATCGCGCGCTCGGCCTGGCTCAGACCGTGACCGGCGAGGCCGCACGCGGGCGTGACCACCGCCTGCTGGCGCAGGCGCAGCCCGTCGCAGCCGCGACGGGTCAGCTCGCACCAGTTCTCGACGAGCGCCCTCCACAACGGCGCCGCGTGCTCGCCGACGGGCCGGTCGGTCGGAACCGCGCCCCACGCGACCCACCCGTCACCCTCGAGGTGCCGGCCGAGCGCGGCGGCGTGCGCGAGCAGGTCGTCGGAGACTTCGACGCCGACGATCTGCGGCCCCGCGTCGAGTGCGAGCCGCAGGTCGCCCTGGCCGCAGACGTGCACACCGACGGTGCACGCGACCGCGGCGAGCGATCCCGAGAGCAGATCGGTCGCGCGCTCACGGTCGATCGGCGCGTCGTTGCCGCTGAAGGCAGTGAGCCCGGGCTCGTCGAAGAACAACACGAGCGGCGAGTCGGGAAGCCGTTCGCTCACGAGGTGCTCGGTCGCGCGCGCCCACGCGCGTGCGAGCGCGCCGGCGCGTTCGAACGCGTCGGCGGTCGGCATGCCGGCTTCGAGCAACGCGAGGCCGAGCGTGAGCGGACCCGTCACCTGCATCTTGACGAAGTCGGGTCGGCGCGGCTGGCGCTGCGCGTGCGCGAGGAACGCGAGCAGGCCGCCGTGCGCGGTCGCGTCGAACGTCGTGACGATCGGCTCGCCGATCATGTCGTCGTCGATGCGCTCGATCGTGCCGTCGGTGCCGAGCACGACCTCGGGAAGTGCGCGTACCGACTGCGCAATCATTCCTTCGAGCGGCGTGCGCGACGGCAACTGCGGCGCGGCGGGAAGTCCAGGGAGCCAGCGCAGCACGCTCGCGGCCGCGGCCATCGGATCTTGATGCGGAAGGCTGCCGATTCCCGTCGCGAGACCGGTCGACATGGGGATGGGCGGCATGAGTTCCGTAGTATACGGACGACCTTCTGCCGACCGGCCAACGGAGCCGACGCTTGGTTCTGGAGCAGCCGCAGCCGACGCGACCAGCGCGCGATACGTCAGGAAATCACACGCGGATGCGACCGTGGATGTGGACCGCGCGGATCGCGTGGATCGTGCTTCCGATCACAACCGGTTCCGCACTTGGCGAAACGTTCCAGTCATGGTCGCGCGCACCACAGGTCGTCGTCGCGGTGTTGCTGTGGCTCGCGTGGTTCGCGGGGTTGATCGCGTTGCTCACGACCCGACCGTGGGGATTCACGATCCTGCGCGTCGTCGCGCCGAGCGCGGTCGCGCTGACGATCGTGAGCGCATGGTCGGCGCCGGCCGCGACCGCCGCGCTCGCGATCGCCACGTCGATCCTCGCGCTCGTGAGCGCGCTCTCATCGGCCGTCGCGCACGCGTGCACCGCGAGCACCGCGTACGGACCGGAACAACGATTTCCGCTGCGCGCGCCGATGCCGTTGTTGATCGCGCCGCTGCCGGTGAGCGCGGCGCTGATGGCCGCCGCGATCGCGTCGGGACCGCTGCTGCTCGCGAACGGCGACATCGGCGCAGGCATCGCCGCGGTCGTGATCGGCGCGCCACTCGCGTTCGTGCTCGGGCGCGCGCTCGTCAGCCTCGACCGGCGCTGGATCGTGCTCGTCCCCGCGGGCCTCGTCGTCGTCGATCCGCTCGCGTTTCCCGACGCGGTGCTGCTCCCACGCGAGCAGATCGCGTCGCTCGAACGAGCGTCGGCGGCTTTCGCGCTCGGCGCCCGCCCCTTGCTCATCACCTGTAACGAGCCGGGATCGTTCGTTCGTCGCGCCGGCCGCGGTCAGACGACGGTCGATGCCGACCGCTTGCGCGTGACGCCGCTCCGACCGGCGGCCGTACTCGCGGCCGCGGCCGCGCACCGCATCAGCGTCGGCTGATCGGTTTCTCTGGTCGCGCTCGCTGCGCTCGCCGCTCCGTGACGCGGGATGCGACAACGTCGGGCCGCCCCGCTCGCTGCGCTCGCGGGCTCAGCCCGTCGCGATCCCACCTCCGACGAGCAGGTCGCCGTCGTAGAGCGCGACGACCTGACCCGGAGCGACGCGCGACTGCGGTGTCTCCCACTCGACCGTCGCGCGCGCGCCTTCGCCGCGCTGCAGGCGCGCGGGAACCGGGTCGCCGTGCGCACGCGACTGCGCGACCACGCGAGCCGGCGAATCGATCGAAGGGTCGATCACGAGGTCGTCGAGCTCGACGGCCTCGCGCAACAGGTCTTCGCGCCGACCCATGGTGACGGTCGCCGTCGTTGCGTCGACATCGACGACGAAGCGGCGCTCGCCCGCGGCCACGCCGGTGCCGCGGCGCTGACCGATCGTGAAGCGCTCGGCGCCGTCGTGCTGTCCGATCGGCGCGCCGTCGACGTCGACGATCGCGCCCGGCCGCGGCCGTGATGGCATGCGCTGCGCGAGGAAGTCGAGCCGATCGCCGCGAGTGATGAAGCAGACGTCCATGCTCTCGGCCTTCGTCGCGGTACGCAGGCCGCAGCGCGCGGCTTCCGCGCGCACGTCCGCCTTCGTCATCTCACCGACCGGCAGTCGCGTGCGCTCGAGATGCCGCCGTCCGAGCATGTAGAGCACGTACGACTGGTCCTTGGCACGGTCGTGACCGCGCGCGAGGCGCGGTCCGCGATCCGTGCGGACGACGCGCGCGTGATGACCCGTCGCCAGCGCGTCGAAGCCGAGCGCGTGCATCCGTTCGAAGAGCGCGCCGAACTTGATCGCGCGGTTGCACTCCACACACGGGTTCGGCGTGCGCGCGTGCGCATGCGCGTCGACGTACGGATCGACGACGTGACGCTCGAACGCGTCGGTCAGGTTGAACACGTAGTGCGGGATGCCGAGCTGCGCGGCGACGCGCCGGGCGTCCTCGACATCGGCGACACTGCAGCACCCCGAGTCGCTCGGACCGCCCCAGAGCTTCAGCGTGACCCCCGCGACCTCGTGTCCCTCGTCGACGAGACGCGCCGCGGCCACCGACGAGTCGACACCGCCGCTCATCGCGACGAGCACGCGCTCGGCCATGCGATTCAGACCGTGCTCGCGGCGCGCAGGCTCGCCACCGCGCGCGGCACCGCGTCCAGCGCGGCGTCGACGTCGGCCGCGGTCGATGCGTATCCAAGGCTGAAGCGCACCGACGCGCGCGCGAGGTCGGCGTCGAGACCCATCGCGACGAGCACGTGGGACGGATCGATCGCGCCCGACGAGCACGCCGAGCCCGACGCGGCCTCGATGCCGAGCTGATCGAGCGCGACGAGCAACGTCTCGGCTTCGACACCGGGGAACGCGACGTGCAGCAGACCGCCGACCCGCCGCGCAGGATCACCGTTGACGACCATGTCGGGAACCGCGGCGCGCAACCCCGCGTCGAGTCGATCGCGCAGCATCGTGATGCGCGCGATCTCGGTCTCGCGGTTCGCGTGCGTCTCCGCGAGCGCGGTCGCGAAGGCGACGATGCCCGCGACGTTCTGTGTGCCCGCGCGCAGTCCCCACTCGTGCCCGCCGCCCTCGACGAGCGGAACGAGCGCGACGTCGCGCCGACGCACGAGCGCGCCCACGCCCTTCGGGCCACCGAACTTGTGACCGGAGACCACAACGAGATCCGCGACCGCCGCGGCTGCGCCGACGTCGAGCCATTGCGGCGCCTGCACCGCGTCGGTGTGCAGCGCGGCGCGCGGCGCACACTCGCGGACGAGCGCAGCCACGTCGTCGAGTGGCTGCACGATGCCCGTCTCGTTGTTCACGAGCATCACCGACACGACCGCGGTGCGCGCGTCGAGCGCGTCCGCGAGGTGGTCGAGGTCGACGGTTCCCGCGATCGTCGCGGGCACGAAGGTTGCCCGCGCGCCGTTGCGCTCCAGCCGGTGCGCGGCGCCGAGCACCGCCTTGTGCTCGATGCCGGTTGTCACCACGCCGTCGGCATCGCCGCGATCGGCCGCGGCCCAGGCCGCGCCCTTCACCGCGAGGTTGTCGCCCTCGCTGCCGCCGCCGGTGAACACGATCTCGGCCGGTGTCGCGCCGAGCAGTGCGGCGACGCGCTCGCGCGCCTCTTCGAGCGCGTTCTTCGCAGCCTGCGAGGCGCGATGGCCGCCCGACGGGTTCGCCGCGTGGTGCGTGAGGAACGGCTCCATTGCCGCGACCGCGGCCTCACGCATCGGCGTCGACGCGGCGTGATCGAGATACGCCATGGCGAGATGGTACGACCCGTCGGGGCGTCGTCGGTCAGCGAGGTGGGTAGGCCGTGCGGCCGTGCACGGGTTCTCCGCGACCGGCTACTGGGAGAGCCGCCTCGTGTTCGAGCGGGCGCTCGCGGCGATCTACTGCATCGCGTTCCTCGTCGCACGCAACCAGTTCCGGGCGCTGCTCGGCTCGCGCGGGATCCTTCCGATCCCCGACTTCGTCGCGCGCGTCCCCTTCGAGCGCGCGCCGAGCATCTTCCACTGGCGCTATTCGGACGCCGGGTTCGAGACCGTCTCGATTGCCGGCATGCTCGCGTCGGCCGCGGTGCTCGTCGGCGTCGTCGACCGCGCGCCGCTCTGGACGGCGATGCTCGTCTGGCTCGCGCTCTGGGCGCTCTATCTGTCGATCGTGAACGTCGGGCAGACCTGGTACGGGTTCGGTTGGGAGACGCTGCTGCTCGAGACCGGCTTCCTCGCGATCTTCCTCGGTCCCGCGCACAGCGCGCCGCCGACGATCGGGCTGTGGCTCATCCGCTGGCTGCTGTTCCGCGTCGAGTTCGGTGCGGGTCTGATCAAGATCCGCGGCGATCGCTGCTGGCGTGACTTCACCTGCCTTCGATATCACCACGAGACCCAGCCGATGCCGAACGCGTTGAGCTGGTACTTCCACCACCTTCCCGACCGGCTGCACAAGGTCGAGGTGATTGCCAATCACGGCGCGCAGCTCGTCCTGCCGTGGTTGCTCTTCACGCCGCAACCGGTCGCGGGAGCGGCCGCGCTCGCGATCATCGTCACGCAGCTGTGGCTGGTCGGAAGCGGCAACTTCTCCTGGCTCAACTTCATCACGATCACGCTCGCGGTGAGCGCGGTCGGTGACGGCCTGCTGCATCGCGCGATCCCGATCACGCCGTTACACACCGCGAGCCCGGCCGGGTGGTTCGAGATCGTCGTGTTCGCGCTGCTCGCACTGATCGCGTTGAAGAGCTGGCGACCGGCTCGCAACCTCGCGTCGCGTCGACAGCTGATGAACGCGAGCTTCGATCCATGGCATCTCGTCAACACGTACGGCGCGTTCGGCTCGATCACGCGCGTGCGTCACGAGATCGTCCTCGAGGGGACGCGCGATGCCGAGCTCACGGCGACGGCGACGTGGACGGCGTACGAGTTCAAGGGCAAGCCCGGTGATCCGATGCGGCGGCCGCCCCAGATCGCGCCGTACCACCTGCGCCTCGACTGGATGATGTGGTTCGCGGCGCTCTCGCCCCGTGTGCCGCCGTGGCTGACCGGCTTCGTGGCGAAGCTCCTCACCGGCGACCGCGACGCCCGCAGGCTGCTCCGCACCGATCCGTTCGCCGACGCGCCGCCCAGATTCGTGCGCGCCCGGCTGTACCGCTACGCCTTCACGACGCCCGCCGAGCGGCGGCAGACGGGCGCGTGGTGGACCCGCACGCTCGTCGGCGAGTACCTCGATCCGGTCGGCCTCCCGCGTGCGGCCGGCTCGTCCGAGGGCGATCTCCGCCCGGGCCCGGAATAACTGTCACACCCCCTGGTCATACTCACACCATGACCACCAGGCAGATCCCCGAGCCGGCCGCCGAGAGCACGCAGCTCCGTCTGCTCGACGGTGGCCGCAGCAACCCCCGGGCGTGGCAGCTCGACGCCCGCACCCGTCGCATCGGTCGCCAGGGGGTCGCGGAGGCCCGTGAGATCCTGCGCCGGGCCCGTCCGCCCCAACCCCTCGCCCCCCACGACAAGATCGCCGGGTAGCGGTTCGGCTTCAGTCGAGGAAGCGCCGCAGGATCCGCTGCGCGGCGGCCGTCGGCGAGATCGTGCCCGCCCGCACGTCCGCTTCGAGCTCCCGCAACTCCCCCGCCACCGCCGGATCGCCGGTCCGCGCGTCCACCAGCCCGTCGTGGACCTCCGACCACATCCACTCGCGTGCCTGGTCCGCGCGCCGCTCCTCCAGGAGCCCGGTCTTTGACAACGCAGTCCGGTGCGCCTCGATCGCGGTCCACACGCGGTCGATGCCCTCGCCGAGCAACGCCGACGTGCGCTCGACCCGCACCTCCCAGCCCTCGGTGCGCGAGCGCAGGAAGTGCAACGCGTTCGCGTAGTCGGCGGCCGTGCGTTCGGCCGCGGCCGCGAGGTCGCCGTCGGCCTTGTTGACGACGACGATGTCGGCGAGCTCGACGATGCCGCGCTTCACGCCCTGCAGGTCGTCGCCCGCGCCCGGCGCGAGCAGGAGCACGAACCCATCGACCATGCCCGCGACCGCGACCTCGCTCTGGCCGACGCCGACGGTCTCGACGAGCACGACGTCGTGTCCCGCGGCCTCGCACAGGAGCAGCGCTTCACGAGTGCGGCGGGCGACGCCGCCGAGGGTTCCTCCCGACGGCGACGGGCGGATGAACGCCTCGGCTCGGCGCGAGAGCTCCTCCATGCGCGTCTTGTCGCCGAGGATCGACCCGCCGCTGCGCGTGCTCGACGGGTCGACCGCGAGCACCGCGAGGCGGTGGCCGCCATCGATCAGGTGCAGTCCGAGCGCCTCGATGAACGTCGACTTGCCCGCGCCCGGCGCGCCGCTGATGCCGACGCGCACGGAACCGCCGGTCGCGGGGAGCAGCTCGTCGAGGAGCGCGACCGCTTCGTCGCGGTGATCGGGTCGGGTCGACTCCACGAGCGTGATCGCGCGCGCCAAGCTGCGGCGATCACCGCGCCGGAGCGCGTCGCCGAGCTCGCTCACGCCTCCCGCTCCTGGCGCCAACGGCGCCGGGCCGCTCGGGCCCCGCTCGCTCGCGTCGACGGCCATCCGCGGAGCGCGGCCGCGAAGACTCGCTCGCTCACGCCGCGGCGTGGTGCGAACGCAGCAGGGAGATGACCTCGGTCGCGGCGGCCGGGATATTGGTGCCCGGACCGAAGATCGCGTGCACGCCGGCTTTCCGGAGCGGCTCGTAGTCCTGCGCGGGGATCACGCCGCCGACGATGACGAGGATGTCCTTGCCGCCCTGCTTCGCGAGCTCCTGCACGAGCTCGGGCACGAGCGTCATGTGCCCCGCGGCCTGGCTCGACACGCCGACGACGTGCACGTCGTTCTCGATCGCGTCGCGCGCGGCCTCGGCCGGCGTCTGGAACAGCGGGCCCACGTCGACGTCGAAGCCGAGGTCCGCGAAGGCGGTGGAGATGACCTTGGCGCCGCGGTCGTGCCCGTCCTGGCCGAGCTTGGCGACGAGGATGCGCGGGCGACGGCCTTCGGCCTTGGCGAACTCGTCGACCGCGGCGCGCACCTCGGTGAGCTCGTCGGATCCGCCGTACGCACCGCCGTAGATGCCGGTGATGCTGCGGATGACCGCGCGGTGACGGGTGAAGACGCCCTCGAGCGCGTCCGAGATCTCGCCGACGGTCGCGCGCGCCCGCGACGCTTCGACCGACAGCGCGAGCAGGTTGCCGTCGCCCGCGGCGCCCTTGGCGAGCGCGTCGAGCGCGGCCTCGACCCGGGCCTTGTCGCGCGTCGCGCGCAGCGTCTCCAGGCGCGCGATCTGCTGGCGGCGCACCTCGGTGTTGTCGATGTCGCGTACGTCGACCGCGGTCGCGTCGGTCGTGCGGTACTTGTTGACGCCGACGATCGTCTCCTCGCCGCGGTCGATCGCAGCCTGGCGTCGCGCCGCGCTCTCCTCGATGCGCAGCTTCGGCATCCCCGATTCGACCGCCTTCGTCATCCCGCCGAGTCGCTCGACCTCCTCGATGAGCGCCCACGCGTCCTCGGCGAGCTTCGCGGTAAGCGACTCGACGTAGTACGAGCCGCCCAACGGGTCGACCACGTGGGTGACGCCGGTCTCCTCGGCGAGGATCAGCTGCGTGTTGCGCGCGACGCGTGCCGCGGTCTCGCTCGGTAGTGCGATCGCCTCGTCGAACGAGTTGGTGTGCAGGCTCTGCGTACCGCCGAGCACCGCGGCCATCGCCTCGTACGCGGTGCGCACGATGTTGTTGAACGGGTCCTGCTCGGTGAGCGACACGCCCGACGTCTGGCAGTGCGTGCGCAACATGAGCGAGCTCGGGTTCTTCGGCTCGAACTGGCCGATGATGCGCGACCACAGCAAGCGCGCGGCGCGCAGCTTGGCGACCTCCATGAAGAAGTCCATGCCGATCGCGAAGAAGAACGACAGCCGACCGGCGAACGCGTCGATGTCGAGACCGCGCGCGCGCGCGGCGCGCACGTATTCGAGACCGTCGGCGAGCGTGAAGCCGAGCTCCTGCACCGCGGTCGCTCCGGCCTCCTGCATGTGGTAGCCGGAGATCGAGATCGAGTTGAACTTCGGCATGTGCTTCGCCGTGTACTCGATGATGTCGGCGACGATCCGCATGCTCGGTTCGGGCGGATAGATGTACGTGTTCCGCACCATGAACTCTTTGAGGATGTCGTTCTGGATCGTGCCCGCGAGCTGCTCGGGCGCGACGCCTTGCTCTTCCGCGGCGACGATGTAGCCGGCGAGCACCGGCAGCACCGCGCCGTTCATCGTCATCGAGACGGTCATCTTCTCGAGCGGGATCTCGTCGAAGAGGATCTTCATGTCCTCGACGGAATCGATCGCGACACCAGCCTTGCCGACATCGCCGGTCACGCGCGGGTGATCCGAGTCGTAGCCGCGGTGCGTCGCGAGGTCGAACGCGACCGACAGGCCCATCTGCCCCGCCGCGAGGTTGCGGCGGTAGAAGGCGTTCGACTCCTCGGCGGTCGAGAAGCCCGCGTACTGGCGGATCGTCCACGGCCGGTTGGAGTACATCGTCGCCCGGACGCCGCGCAGGAACGGGTCGAAGCCCGGGAGCGAGCCGACGACCTCGGGGTCGAGCGCGCCGACATCGGCGGCGGTGTAGAGCGGTTTGACCGGAATGCCCTCGGGCGTGTTCCAGACGAGCGAATCCGGGTCCGCGCCGCGCAGTTCCTTGGCCGCGAGCTCCCGCCACCGGTCGAGCGAATCACCTGGTGCCATGGTGCGGAAGGGTAGAGGAATGCCCGGTTCGCGCTCCGAGCCGGCGTACGAATCGCTACAGGTCGGCGGTAACATGGCCGAGTCGGTGGGCAACCGCACAGAGAAGGTTGTGTCATGGATCTAGGACCGACCGAGCTCCTCATCGTGCTCGCCATCGCGTTGCTCCTCTTCGGCGGGGCCAAGCTGCCGAAGCTGGCGCGCTCGCTCGGCGAGGCGTCCCGGGAGTTCCGCAAGGGCGTCGACGGCCACAAGGACGAGGAAACCACCTCCAAGCCCGCCGCCGACTGACGTCGCCGCGCGTCCTGCACGCGCGCGCATCACGACCCCCGGAATCGCTCCCCTTCGACGCGCCCGCACCGGGTTGCGCGTTCGCATCCCGTTTCTTACACTCCATCACACTCTGACGTGATCTGACAGGTTCAGGCACGCCACCAGCCGAGGTGAGGGAGAGACGCGTGACGATGGTGATGGTGAAACCGTGGACGGATCCGGTACTCGACGTGCTGGGCCACGATCCGCGCAGTTGGTACGTCGAGACGTTCTGGCTCCCGACTCTCGGACCGACGTCGGTCCTGTTGCTCCGTCATCTCGCCGACCGCTTCGATCGCACGCCCGACGGTCTGGCGCTCGACGTCACGACCACGTCGGAGTGCCTCGGACTCGGGCCGCGTGAAGGCAACAGCTCGCCGCTACGTCGCAGCCTGAGCCGGCTCGAGCAGTTCGACCTCGCGACGAGCGAGCCCGAGGCGGTGATCCGGGTCCGGCGCAACCTGCCGCCGGTGAACCGCCGCCACGTGAAGCGCCTGCCCGCGTCGCTGCAGGCGCGCCACGCCGAGTGGATCGCGGCAACCGTCGCCGAAGGACCGCTGGAGCTCGCGAAGCGACGCGCCCGACGCGTCGCGATCACGCTGTTCGAGCAGGGCGACGAGCTCGATCACGTCGAACGCGCGCTCGGCACCGTCGGGTTCCACCCCGCCGTCGGACGCGACGCGGCGCGCTGGGCGTGGGACCAGATCCACGGCGGCGACCTCGCGAGCTGAGCGCGTCGACGCGTCACCGCTCGTCGATCGCGCAAGCCGGCCCCGCCCGCCCCTCGGCGGCCGGTTCATGGACGGGACGTCCGCAGCCCCCCACCCCGGCGGGCGTCCCGTCCGCGCGTCGCGGGTACACCGGCCGCATGGCCACGGACCACCCGAACCTCGACCTCGACGGCGCGGCCGCGCACGACGCGCGTGCGGCCGTCGACCGGTTGATCGCAGAGTTGCAGGCGGGTTGGGATTCGCACGACGCCGATGTGACCAACCGTCACTTCGCGGGCGACATCGTGTGGGGCAGCCCGTTCGGTGCGACCGTGCGCGGCTACGACCAGCTGCACGCGATCCACATTCGCTTGAAGCAGAAAGGACGCGGCGGTCGAGCGTCGCGCTTCGAGCTCGTCGAGATGGTCACGCCCGCCGACGGAGTCGCGGTCGCGCAGATCCGGCGGGTCGCGCTCGACGACGACGGCTTCTCGGAGATGGCGCTCTACGTGCTCGCGCGCCGCGACGACACGTGGTGGGTCGCAGCCGGTCAGAACACGCCGGTGCGCGAAGCGCCGACGGACTGAATCAGCTGCCGTTGTAGATCGTTGTCGACGTCACCGTCTTGCCGGTCGCGTCGAGGTCGGTGACGGCGGCGAAGCCGGCGACGAACGCGTCGATGTCGTCACTCGGTGCCGCGATCTTCGACCTGCAGTCGACCTTGTTGATGTCGCGCCCGGCGAGGTCCGTCGCCGCCGGAACCTGCCGGACCCCACGCACGGATCCTGCGGTACACGTCGGCACATTGATGTTCACGACGTCGCCGCGCGTCGCGGCCGAGCCGGTGTACGACGCGCGATGCGCGGTGATCCAGTCGACGACGATCCGCGCGGCCGACGCGAAGTCCGGCGGGTTGCCGAAGCCCTGACTCACCGCGATCGCGGGCACACCGACGTTCGCCGCGGCCTCGGCCGCACCGACGGTGCCCGAGATGTGGATGAACGGTCCGACGTTCTGCCCGTTGTTGATCCCCGACACGACGACGTCCGGCGGCGACGTCAACACCGACGTGATCGCGTAGCGAATCGTGTCGGCGGGATAGCCGTCGACCGCGTACGCGGGATACCCACTCGCGGTCTTCAGCCTCTGCGCGTTCAGCACACCGCTCGTCGTCTTGCCGCCGGTGCCGCTCTGGTTGGCCTTCGGCGCGACGACCGTGACCGTCACCTGCGGCAGCTTCCGCAGCGCCTCCACCATCGTGTCGATCCCAGGCGCGTTGTAGCCGTCGTCGTTCGTCACGAGGATCGTGATCGGTGTGACCGGTGCGGAGACCGTCGGCCCGAGCGTCGTCTCCGAGGCGGTCGACGACGTCGGTGCGGTCGTCGGCGGCGCGCCCTTCGAACCACTCGAGCTGCACGCGGCGACCGCGACCACCACCGCCGCGCTCGTGATCAGCAGCCGTGCTCTCACCCCGACCCCCGGTTCGTCATCGGCCGAGCATTGTGACACCCCCGGTCTACTGTCGGGGGTCGTGGTCGAGCCCTACGCCGACATCGCGGAGTGGCTGCGCGATGCGCAGCACGTCGTCGTGCTCACGGGCGCCGGCATCTCCACCGAGTCGGGGATCCCCGACTTTCGCGGCCCGAACGGCGTGTGGACGAAGAACCCCGCTGCGGAGAAGGCCGCGCACATCGACTCGTACGTCTCCGATCCGGAGCTGCGCGCGCGTTCGTGGCAGAACCGGCTCGGCAGCGAGATCTGGCACGCCGAGCCGAACGCGGGTCACCGCGCGCTCGCCGAGCTCGAGCAGCACTGCGCGTTCGACGCGCTGCTGACGCAGAACATCGACGGTCTGCATCACGCGGCGGGGAGCGCGCCCGACCGCATCATCGAGCTGCACGGCAACGTGCGCGAGGCGAAGTGTCTGCGTTGCGCGTGGCGCGGCCCGATGTCGGAGACGCTCGACCGCGTGCGCGCCGGCGAAGCCGACCCGAGCTGCAGCGAGTGCGGCGGCATCCTGAAGTCGGCGACGATCTCGTTCGGCGAGCCGCTCGTCGTCGCCGACCTCGAGCGCGCGCAGCGGGTCGCCGAGGGCAGCGACCTGTTCCTCGCGGTGGGCACGTCGCTCGGCGTGTATCCCGCCGCGGCGCTGCCGGAGATCGCGCTGACGAACCCGGCCCGCCTCGTCGTGATGAACGCGGAGCCGACGCCGTTCGACGGCGTCGCCGCGGCCGTTGTCCGCGCGCCGCTCGGCGAGGCCCTGCCGGCGCTCATGGTCGCACTCGCCGCGCTCGCCGCTCCTGACGCCTCGCGCAGCGAGTCGAGCGCATGGGCCTTGGGGAATACCCGACCCGCCCGGTAGGCTTTACTTCGGTCGGCGCCAGACGGGCGCCCCGTTCTCGATCACTTCGGAGCGCACATTGGCGAGCTTCCGCGAGCTGCTGAACCAGACCAAGGGCCAGATCCGCGAGGTCACGCCCGCCGAGGCCGAGGCCGAGCTCGACCGCGCGACCTTCCTCGACGTCCGTGAGCTCGACGAGTTCGAGCAGGGCATGATCCCCGGCTCGGTCTTCATCCCCCGCGGTCACCTCGAGAGCCAGGCCGAGAACAAGCTGACGAACCGGGACGCGCCGATCGTCATCTACTGCGCCGGCGGCACGCGCAGCGCGTTCGCGGCGAAGACGCTCAGCGACCTCGGCTACTCCGACGTCGTGTCGATGGCCGGCGGCTTCAGCCGCTGGAAGAACGAGGGGCGGGAGTGGATCACGCCCGCGGTGCTCACGCCCGAGCAGCGCAACCGCTACGGCCGGCACATCCTGCTGCCCGAAGTCGGTGAAGAGGGCCAGCGCAAGCTGCTCGAGTCGAAGGTGCTGTTGCTCGGTGCGGGCGGGCTCGGCTCGCCCGCCGCGCTGTACCTCGCGGCCGCGGGTGTCGGCACGATCGGCATCGTCGACATGGACGTCGTCGACCAGTCGAACCTGCAGCGCCAGATCCTCCACAACATGGAGCGCGTCGGCGACCGCAAGGTCGACTCCGCGAAGAAGACGCTCACCGCGCTGAACCCCGACGTCGACGTCGTCACCTACGACGTGCGACTCGGTGCCGACAACGTCCTCGACATCATCAGCGGCTACGACGTCGTCGTCGACGGCACCGACAACTTCCCGACGCGCTATCTCCTCAACGACGCGTCGTTGCTCGCGCGCGTGCCCGTCGTGCACGGCTCGATCTTCCGGTTCGAAGGTCAGGTCACGGTCTTCAAGCCGTACGAGGGGCCGTGCTACCGCTGCCTGCTCCCCGAGCCGCCGCCGCCGGAGCTCGCGCCGTCGTGCTCGGAAGCGGGCGTGCTCGGCGTGCTGCCCGGCATCGTCGGCTCGGTGCAGGCGCTCGAGGCGATCAAGATCGTGCTCGACCTCGGCGACCCGCTCGTCGGCCGCCTGCTCGCGTACGACGCCCTCGACCAGACGTTCCGTGAGTTCAAGGTGCGCCGCGACCCGCAGTGCCCGGCCTGCGGCGAGGGCGCGCAGATCGTCATCGCCGAGTACGACGACCTGTGCCTGCCCCACGCGGTGCTCGCCGACGGATCGACGCTGAGTCACTGAGGCGTCACACCTCGCGAACGGATCGGGACGGGTGGGGGCGGTCGTTCAGACTCGCCGCGTGACGGCCGATCGGAGAGGGATGACTCGCACCTTCCGTATCGCGCTCGCGTCCCTCTGCAGCGTCGCGGTCGCGATCGGCATCGCCCTCGTCGGCGTGGCGCCGGCCGCCGCGTCGAGCCCCGTCACCGTGCGCGGCTTCGGTGGCGCGCCCGCGCTCGGCGCGCCGTCCACCGCGCTGAACGCGCCGATCGTCTCGATCGCGTCGACGCACTCGGGCAACGGCTACTGGTTGCTCGGGCAGGACGGCGGCATCTTCAGCTATGGCGACGCGCACTTCTACGGGTCGACGGGCGCGCTGCGTCTGAACCGACCGGTCGTCGGGCTCGCGGCGACGCCGAGCGGGCACGGCTACTGGTTGGTCGCGTCCGACGGCGGCATCTTCAGCTTCGGCGACGCGCACTTCTACGGCTCGACCGGCGCGATCCGCCTCAACCAACCGATCGTCGGCATGGCCGCGACGCCGAGCGGACACGGCTACTGGTTGGTCGCGTCCGACGGCGGCATCTTCAGCTTCGGCGACGCGCACTTCTACGGCTCGACCGGCGGCATGCAGATCGGTGCATCGGTCGCCGGCATCACGACGTCGCCGACCGGACACGGTTACTGGATCGTGACCGCGACCGGCCACCTCTACGCCTTCGGCGACGCGCGTCCGTTCCCGAACGTGGCGCCGAGCGCGCCGATCACCGGCGTGCAGGTCGCGCCGGGCGGGATGGGGCTCTGGCTCGTCGCGTCGAGCGGCTCCGTGTACGCGCTCGGCAACGCGCCGTATCTCGGTGGCGCGGGCTCGACGCTGACCGCGGCGGTCGGCATCACGCGGGCCGCGCACGGTTACTGGATCGCGACCGTTCCCGCGGGACCGCCGCTGCCGGCGAACTCCGGAAGCGGTCGTCGCATCGTGTACTCGAACCATCAGCAGCGGCTGTGGCTCGTCGAGGCGAACGGTCAGGTTTCGCACTCGTGGCTCGTGTCGGGGAAGCACGGACTGCCCTCGGTCGGGACCTATCACGTGTTCGCCAAGGTGCAGCTCGAGCCGGACGGCGCACTGTTCCTGCCGTGGACGCTGAAGTTCGCGCCGGTCGCGCACGGTGTCGTCGACATTCATGGCATCCCGCTCGCGCGCAACACGATGCAGCCGATCGAGCCCGACGCGCTGCTCGGCACCCCTGAATCGCACGGTTGCGTGCGGATGAACCAGGACGCCGCGCACTTCGTCTACGACTGGGCCCCGGTCGGCACGCCCGTCGTCGTCACCGACATCGGCTGACGTTTCGCCCGGTCGCGTCCCGGTGGTACTGCGTTACCGCGGCATGCCGGGTTAACGCAGTACCACTGGACCGACCCGAGCTCGCCTGGTACCCTACTGGGGTATGGCATCAAGCACTCCGGGATACAGCGCCGAGAAGGCGGCGGTGCAGTCGCGGCTGCGCCGGATCGAGGGTCAGGTCCGCGGGCTCCAGCGGATGGTCGACGAGGACGCTTATTGCATCGACGTGCTGACGCAGGTGTCGGCCGCGACGCGGGCCCTGCAGGGCGTCGCGCTCGAGCTGCTCGACGCGCACCTCGCCCACTGTGTCCGTGACGCGGTGAGCGCGGGTGGTCCCGACGCCGACGCCAAGGTCGCCGAGGCGTCGGCCGCGATCGCCCGACTGGTGAAGTCGTGACGTGATGCTCGGCGTCGACCTCGTCGGGGACGTGGGGCGCAGCCTGCGCGAGGGCTTCTTCATGTTCTGGGAGACGCTCTGGCCGCTCATCCTCGGTTTCACGCTCTCCGGCGCGGTGCAGGCGTTCGTGCCGCGCGAGCGCATCGAGCGCGCGATGGGCGATCACCGACCGAAGTCCGTCGCGCGCGCGAGCGGCTGGGGCATGGTGTCGTCGTCGTGCTCGTACGCCGCGACCGCGATGGCGAAGTCGCTCTTCCAGAAGGGTGCCGACTTCACGACCGCGATGATCTTCATGTTCGCGTCGACGAATCTCGTGCTCGAGCTGGGCATCGTGCTGTTCGTGTTGCTCGGCTGGCAGTTCGCGGCGGCCGAGTTCATCGGCGGGCCGATCATGATCGCGTTCCTCGCGCTGACCGGCTCCTACGTGCTCGGCCGCGCGGTCGCAACGCGGGCGCGCGCACATCTGACGCAGGCGCAGAGCGAAGACCACGAGCACGGTGGCGCGCTCGAGGCGCAGCCGTGGTCGCACAAGTTGCGGTCGCGGGCCGCGTGGTCCGACGCCGCGAGCTACACGGTCTCCGACCTCACGATGCTGCGACGCGAGCTCGTGATCGGCTACGTCGTCGCCGGATTCCTCGCGGTGCTGGTACCGGTGCGGGCGTGGAACGACGTGTTCCTCCACGGGCACGGTGTCGTGACGACCATCGAGAACGTCGTCGTCGGCCCCTTCATCGCGATCATCGCGTTCGTGTGCTCGATCGGGAACGTGCCGCTCGCGGCCGCGCTCTGGCACGGCGGGATCAGCTTCGGCGGCGTGATCGCGTTCGTGTTCGCCGATCTCATCACGCTCCCGCTGCTCCTGATCTACCGCAAGTACTACGGCACAGGAGTCGCGCTGCGATTGCTGCTCTGGTTCTGGGCCGTGATGACGGTCGCGGGCTTCATCGTCGAGGAGCTGTTCTCCGCGCTCGGCGCGGTCCCGCACGACCGCAGTCAGACGATGGTCGACTCCCACTTCGCCTGGAACTACACGACGTTCCTCAACATCGCGTTCCTCGCGCTCGCCGCGTACCTGTACTGGCTGTACCGGAACCGCGCGCGGTTCGGCGGTGGTGAGGGTTACGCGATCGATCCCGTGTGCGGGATGCAGGTGCAGACGGCCAACGCACCCGCGTCACGCGTGCACGAGGGCAGCCGTCACTACTTCTGCTCCGACCACTGCGCCGACCGCTTCGACCGCGACGCCGTTCCGTCGTCGACGAGCGCGGCGAAGGGCCACGGATCGACGTAGTAGGTCGAGCGCGCGAGAAGCCGGGACGGCCGCGATTCGCGCACGGAGCGCGCTACGGCTTGGTGAAGTTGGTCGCGAGCTCGACGAGGGTGCGGACGCCGAAGCCGGTGCCGCCACGGATGAGATAGCCGTCGTCGCGGCCCGCGCGCGCGGGGCCCGCGATGTCGAGGTGCGCCCACGGGAGGTCGCCCGCGAACTCCTTGAGGAAGAGTCCCGCGGTGAGCGCACCGCCGTAGCCGCCGTGCGAGATGTTCTGCATGTCGGCGACTTCGGAGTCGAGCATCTTGCGGTACTTCACGGGTAGCGGGAGCGGCCACACCGACTCGCCCGCGGCGTCGGCCGCGCCCTGCACCTGCGCGCTCCACGAGTCGCTCGTGCTCATGAGTCCGGCCACGCCCTCGCCGAGCGCGACCACGCACGCACCCGTGAGCGTCGCGAGGTCGATGATCGCGTCGGGCTCCTCCTCGACCGCGAGTGAGAGCGCGTCGGCGAGGATGAGCCGGCCCTCGGCGTCGGTGTTCAGCACCTCGACCGTCTTGCCGTTCCGCATGCGCAACACGTCGCCCGGACGAATGGCCGAACCGCTCGGCATGTTCTCGACGAGCGGTACGAAGCCGAGCACGCGCGTCTTCACACCGAGGTCGCGCAGCACCGACATCGCCGCGATGACCGCGGCGCCGCCGCCCATGTCGGTCTTCATCGTCTCCATGCCCGCGCCGGTCTTGAGCGAGAGCCCGCCCGAGTCGAACACCACGCCCTTGCCGACGAACGCGATCGTGTGCTTCGCACCCGCAGGCTCGTACGCGAGCTTCACGAACCGCGGCGGGCGCTCCGAGCCCTTGCCGACGCCGATCACACCACCGAGCCGCGCGCGTTCGAGCTGCGCGCCCGACATCACCTGCACCTTGAGCCCGTTCGCGGTGCCGAGCTTCTTCGCGAGCGCGGCCATGTCTTCGGGTGACTTCGCTTCGGCGGGCTCGTTCACGAGATCGCGCGCCCACGCGACCGCCTGCGCGATGCGCGCGCCGCGGTCGACGGCCGAGCGGATGTGCGCGCCGCCGCGGCCGATGAGCTTCACCGACTCGAGCTTCGACGGCTTGCCCTCGCCCTTGTACCGCAGGAACTTGTAGCTGCCGAGCGCGACGCCTTCGACGACCGCCTGCGCCGCGTCGCGGCGGTCGATCGCGTCGGGCGCGGCGTCGAGCAACGTCGTCGCGATGGTCGCGACCTTCGAACCGCGCTTCGCGAGCGCGGCGCCCGCGCGCCGCAGACCGTCGGTGGTGATCTCGTCGCGCGCACCGAGGCCGACGAGCATCGCGGCGCGCGCACCGAGCGCGCCGTTCGTCGGGATCGCGAGTGTCTGGCCGGGCTTGCCTTCGAAGCCCGTCTCCTCCATGAAGTCGCGCAGGCCCCCACCGACCGCGGCGTCGACCTCCTCCGCTCCGGGCCCGAGCTCGCGGTCGGCGAACACCGGCACCGCGAGCAGGTCGGCGCGCACCGACTCGGGGGATCCGGACACGAGCGAGAACTTGACGGACATGACGCTCCTAGCTGCGCACTGCGCGGAAGTGACCCTCTTGCCAACGGGCCAGCGTGTAGACGAGATCGGCGAGGCGGTTCAGGTACGGCACGACCGAGCTCGCGGCCTCGAGCCAGCCCTCCTCGGTGGCGGCGACGCCCTCCCGCTCGGCGCGGCGCACGACGGCGCGCGCCAGGTCGAGGCCCGCCGCGACGCGGTTCTCGCCGGGCAGGACGAACTCGCGTGGCGCCTCGAAGCGCGCGGTGACGTCGTCGATGATCGGCTCGAGCGCCCCGACCATCTCGGGGGTGACACGCGAGACGCCGGGTTCGAGCAGGTGCCGCCGGTCGGGTGCCGTCGCGAGCTCCGCGCCCGCGACGAACAGCTCGCGCTGGAGCCGGATCAGCAGGTCGTTCAGCTCGGAGCCGGGCTCGGTGTCGGCGCGCGCGAGTCCGAGGGCGCTCACCGCCTCGTCGACCGTGCCGTACGCCGACGGCCCCGCCGCGCTCTTGGCGACGCGACCACCGTGGAAGAGGCCGGTCGAGCCGTCGTCACCCGTGCGTGTGTAGACCTTCACCGGAGTCGGAGTCTAAGACCCCGCGTTTTTCCGGTCGCGCTCGCTGCGCTCGCCGCTCCTGACGTCTCAGCCGCCGGTTCGGGCCGGGCCGGTTTCGAACGGGGGGTTCCGTCCCTTCTGCCCCCTATCCTTACGGCGTGGACGGCTTCCTCGAGACCCTCGCCGAACGGGTCCTCATCTGCGACGGCGCGTTCGGCACGTGGGTTCAGGGCCGCGACCTCGGTCCCGACGACTTCGGCGGCGCGAGCCTCGAGGGGTGCAACGAGCACCTCGTGCTCACCCGGCCCGACGAGATCGCGGACATGCACTCGCAGTTCTTCGCCGTCGGCGTCGACGCGGTCGAGACCGCGACCTTCGGCGCCTTCTCCCTGGTGCTGAACGAGTACCAGATCCCCGAGAAGTCGCACGAGATCAACGTGCGCGCCGCGCAGATCGCCCGCGAGGTCGCCGACGGCTACTCGACACCGGACCGGCCGCGGTTCGTGATCGGCTCGATCGGCCCGGGCACGAAGCTGCCGTCGCTCGGTCACATCGACTTCGTCACGCTGCGCGACGCGTACGAGGAGCAGGCGCACGGTCTCGTCGAGGGCGGCGCCGACGTGCTGCTCGTCGAGACCGTGTACGACCTCCTCCAGGCGAAGGCCGCGATCATCGCCTGCCGGCGCGCGATGGCCACTGTCGGCCGCACGCTTCCGTTGATGGTGCAGGTGACGGTGGAGACGACCGGGCGCATGCTCGTCGGCTCGGAGATCGGCGCCGCGCTCACCGCGCTCGAAGCACTGCGGCCCGACGTCATCGGCATGAACTGCGCGACCGGTCCGTCGGAGATGACGGAGCACCTTCGGCACCTCTCGCAGCACGCCCGCACCTTCCTGTCGTGCCTGCCGAACGCGGGTCTGCCGTCGGTCGTCGACGGTCACACGCACTACGACCTCACACCCGAGCAGCTCGCCGACGCGCACGAGCGCTTCGTGAGCGAGTTCGGTGTGAACGTCGTCGGCGGGTGCTGCGGCACCACTCCCGCGCACCTCCAAGCCGTCGTCGAACGACTCGGCAACGACCGCGCGCCGACGCCGCGCACGCCCGAGTTCGAGCCCGGCTGCTCGTCGATCTACAGCCACGTCCCGTACCACCAGGAGCTCGCGTACCTCGCGGTCGGCGAGCGCACGAACGCCAACGGCTCCCGCAAGTTCCGCGACGCGATGCTCGAGGGCGACTGGGAGTCGTGCGTGCAGATGGCGCGCGAGCAGGTGAAGGAAGGCGCGCACGTGCTCGACGTGTGTGTCGACTACGTCGGCCGCGACGGCGCGATCGACATGAACGAGATCGCGGGCCGCTTCGCGACCCAGGCCTCGTTGCCGCTCGTGTTCGACTCGACCGAGCCCGCGGTGCTCGAGGCCGGTCTGCAGCACCACGGCGGCAAGGCGCTCGTGAACTCGGCGAACCTCGAAGAGGGCGAGGCCGAGGGCAAGCGCATGGACCGCGTGTTCTCGCTCGCGCGTGAGTACGGCGCGGGTGTGATCTGCCTCACGATCGACGAAGAGGGCCAGGCGCGCGACGCCGACTGGAAGCTGCGGGTCGCGCACCGGCTCTACGACATCGCGACCCAGCGCTACGGGCTCGACGGCAGCGACCTGATCTTCGACGCGCTGACCTTCCCGCTCAGCGCGGGCACCGAGGACCTCCGCCGCGACGGCATGGAGACCATCGAGGCGATCCGGCGCATCAAGGCCGAGCTTCCGGGCGTGTCGACGATCCTCGGACTCTCGAACGTGTCGTTCGGGCTCAAGCCCGCGGCGCGCCACGTGCTCAACAGCGTGTTCCTCCACGAGTGTCGCGAAGCCGGCCTCGACGCCGCGATCGTGCACGCGGCGCGCATCATGCCGATGCACAAAATCGACGACCGCCACCGCGAGGTCGCGCTCGACCTCATCTACGACCGCCGGCGCAAGGCCGACGAGGGCGGAGCGACCGGAGGGGAGCAGAGCCCGGAGTCCTCCAATGGGCGCGACTACGACCCGCTCACCGAGTTCATGGCGTTGTTCGAAGGCGTCGAGGCGAGCGCGGTCGAGCGCGAGGATCGATCGGGGTGGCCGGTCGCGGAGCGGCTGAAGCACCGCATCATCGACGGCGAGCGCGACGGCATCGAGGCCGACCTCGACGAGCAGCTCCAGACGATGGAGGCGCTCGGCATCGTCAACGACGTGCTGCTGTCGGGCATGAAGGTCGTGGGCGAGCTCTTCGGCAGCGGTCAGATGCAGCTGCCGTTCGTGCTCCAGAGCGCGGAGACGATGAAGACCGCCGTCGCGCACCTCGAGCCGCACATGGAGCGCGTCGACGGCGCGGGCAAGGGCACGATCGTCCTCGGCACCGTGAAGGGCGACGTCCACGACATCGGCAAGAACCTCGTCGACATCATCCTGTCGAACAACGGCTACACGGTGCACAACCTCGGCATCAAGGTGCCGATCCACGACCTCGTCGAGGCCGCGGTGAGCACGGAGGCCGACGCGATCGGCATGAGCGGCCTGCTCGTGAAGAGCACATTGATCATGCGCGAGAACCTGATGGAGCTGAACGAGCGCGGGCTCGAGAAGATCCCCGTGCTTCTCGGCGGCGCCGCGCTCACGCGCAACTACGTCGAGCACGACCTGCGCGAGATCTACAACGGCCGCGTCTTCTACGGGAAGGACGCGTTCGAGGGCCTGCGCACGATCGAGACACTGATGGAGGGCAAGCGCAGCGGCAACCTCGATCCCGAGTTCGGCACCGTGCCCGTCGAGCGTTCCGTCGCGAGCCGGCGCAACGAGCCGAAGGCGATCGACGACAGCGTCGAGATCCCGGCACGTTCCGACGTCGCGATCGACGCGCCGGTGTACGCACCGCCGTTCGTCGGATCGCGCGTCGCGAAGGGCATCCCGCTCGACGAGATCGCGACCTACCTGAACGAGACCGCGCTGTTCCGCGGTCAATGGCAGTTCCGTCCCGACAAGGCGAAGAACGAGAACGACGACGACTTCCGCGAGCGGCTGCGACCGATGCTGCGCGCGCAGATCGAGCAGGCACGCGCCGAGGGCATCCTCAACCCGGCCGTGGCGTGGGGCTACTTCGCGGTGAACAGCGAGGGCAACGACCTCGTCGTGTGGAAGGACGACGATCGCAACCAGGAGTGGCTGCGCTTCAACTTCCCGCGTCAGCGCACCGAGCGGTTCCTCTGCATCTCCGACTTCTTCCGCCCGATCGAATCCGGTGAGCCCGACTACGCGGCGTTCCACGTCGTGACGATGGGGACGCGCGCGAGCGAGCGCGAGCAGGAGCTGTTCAAGGCGAACCAGTACCAGGACTACCTGTTGCTGCACGGCCTGTCGGTGGAGATGACCGAAGCGCTCGCAGAGCTGTGGCACCGCCGCATCCGCGAGGAGTGGGGCTTCGCCGGCGAGGACGGACCGACCGTCGCGGGCCTGTTCCGTCAGCAGTACCGCGGCTCCCGGTACTCGTGGGGCTATCCCGCGTGCCCCGACCTCGACGACCAGGCGAAGCTCGCGGAGCTCCTCGAGATGGACCGCATCGGCGTCTCACTCACCGAGGAGTTCCACCTCGTTCCCGAGCAGAGCACGTCGGCGATCATCGTCTCGCATCCCGAGGCCAAGTACTTCGTTGCCTGACGACACATCGGGGCCACCGCGCCACGATGCGGTGGCCCGCTTGGCGATCGCCGTCGCGGGTATCGCCGTCGTCGGCGTCACGATCCTCCGGCACGAGCTCTGGCGCGACGAGCTCCAGGCCTGGCAGATCGTGCGCGCGAGCCACGGCGTGCACTCGCTGGTGCAGAACATGCGCTACGAGGGCCACCCGATCCTCTGGTACGGGCTGCTCTATCCGATCGCGCACGCGCACGCGGGGCCGGGCGCGATGCAACTCCTCCAGCTCGTCATCGCGTCGATCACGATCTCGGTCGCGGTGTGGCGCGCGCCGTTCACGCTCCTGCAGAAGCTGCTCTTCGTGTTCGGCTACTTCGTGCTGTACGAGTACGGCGTGCTCGCGCGCAGCTACGGCTTCGGTGCGATGCTGCTCGTCGTCACGCTCGCGGTCGCGGCGACGAGCGGTCGGCGACCATGGCTGGTCGTCGGACTGCTGCTCGGACTCGTCGCGCTCACGAGCGCGTTCGGCGCGATCGTCGCGATCGCGGTGCTCGCGGGACTGCTCGTCGACGAGTGGCTGCGCCGGCGCACGCGCGAACCGAACCGCGCCGCGCCCGGCGCCCTCGCGATCGGCACGGTGCTCACGTTCGCCGGGCTCCTCATCGCGTACGTGCAGGCCGCGCGCCCGCCGAAGGACACCGGCATCTACGGCCACTGGCTGACGAGCGTCGACTTCGGTCTCGGCGCGTCGTCGAGCGCGGCGATCTGGCGCGCGCTGGTGCCGATCCCGGCGCTGAAGCACTCGTACTGGAACACGAACATCCTGCACGTGCGCGCCGCGATCGTCGGCGTGCTCGGAGTGCTCCTCTTCGTCGGGCTCGCGTGGATCCTGCGCGACCGGCTCGGCGCGTTCGTCGTGTGGGTCGCGGGCGCGGGCCTCGTCGTGGCGTTCCTCTACCTGCGCATCGGGACCGCGACCGCATCCCGTCACGTCGGCCACATCTTCCTGTGCCTCGTCGCCGCGATGTGGCTCGCGCCGACGATGACCGCGCGCCGCTCGACCGCGCGTCCGAACACGCGGCGCTACGTGCTCACGGTGCTGCTCGTCGTGCAAGTGATCGCGGGTGTGTTCGCGGCATCGCTCGACCTCGTCTACCCGTTCTCGAACGGCCTCGCGATCGCGCACTACATCCAACAGCACGACCTCGGCCACACCGAGATCATCGGGTTGCCCGACACCGCGTCGTCGACGGTCGCGGGCTATCTCGACCGGCCGATCTACTACCTCGCGGGCGCGCGCTTCGGTACCTACATCGTGTGGGACACGAAGCGCGAGCACCTGCAACCGATCAGCGCCGTGCTCGACAGCTATCGCACCGGCGGGCGGCACGTGCTGTTGCTCATCAACACGCCGCTCCGCGACACGTCGTTACACCTCCGACTGCTCGTGCACGACGACAATGGGATCGTGCCCGACGAGCACTTCTGGCTCTACGAGGGTTCGGCGCCCGTATGACCGACGCGGTCGCGCGCGACCACGAGATCGAGGACACCGAGACCGCGCCACCGCATCACCTCCGCAACCTGCGCGGTCGCGAGCGCGGGTACGCACTCGCGCTGCTCGTACTCGTGCTCGTGCCGTTCGCGGTCGCGCTCGTGCGCGCCTATCACGACGGCTGGATCCCGAGCGGCGACGAAGCGAACGTCGCGCTGCGCAGCTTCGACGTGTTCTCGCGACATCCACCACTGACGGGGCTGCCGTCGACCTCGGGGCTCTACGGCGACAAGATCGCGACGAACCATCCCGGGCCGATCGAGTTCTACCTCCTCGCGGTGCCGCTGCGCATCCTCGGCTCGACGACCGGACCACTGCTCACCGCGGCCGCGATCAACGCCGCGTTCGCGCTGCTCGCGCTGTGGGTCGTGTTCCGTCGGCTCGGGACGACGGCGATGCTCTGGGCCGGCGTCGTGATGCTGCTCGTGATCTGGTCGGCGGGAACCGCGGTGCTGACCGACACGCTGAGCTCGAACATGACGATGTACTCGCTGCTCTGCAGCGCCGTGCTCGCGTGGGCGCTCGTCGACGGCGACATACGGCTGCTCCCGCTCGCCGCGTTCGTCGGTTCCTACGCGGCGCAGCAACACCTCGCGGCCGGGATCGTCGTGGGCGCACTCGGGCTCACGGCCGTGATCGCGATCGTCGTGCACGTGCGCGCTCGCCGGCGCAACGGCGACGCCGAGACGGGACGCCTCGCGCGCCGCGGCGCGGTGTATGCGCTCGTGGTCGCGGCCGTGTGCTGGGTGCCCGTTGCGTTGAACGAGATCGTCGACCGGCCCGGCAACCTCACGCAGATTGTCCGCTTCAGCCTCGACAACACCCGCCCGACGATGGGCTTCGACTCTGCAATCGACCAGTCGCTCCACGCGGTGACGCTGCCGACCATCCTCGCCAGGACCGATCTACCGGGCACGTTCTTCCTCGGAGGCGTCGGGCCGTATCGCGGCGCGCTCGGCGTCGTGGTGATCGCGGTGCTCGCCGGGCTCGCGTGGCGCGGCCTCCGCCATGACCGCACGCTCGGACGACTCGCGCTCGTTGCGCTGGTGCTGTTGTTCGCGGGGTTCGTGAACGGCGGCAACATCCCGCTCAGCACCGAGTCGTGGCGCGTGAACCTCTACCGGTGGGAGTGGGCCGCGTCGTTCGTGATCGTCGTCGCGCTCGGGATCGCGGTCGCGCTGCTCGCGCGCCGCTTCGTGCCGAGCGGCGTCGACCGCGCAGGGGCCGTCACTCCGATCGCACTCCTCGTCGTCACCGCGCTGGTCGTCGTCGCCGTCGTCGCGGGCAACGGCACCGACGACCACAACCGCGAGAAGCCCTCGTTCGCGCTCGAGAAGCGCGTCGGTAAGGTCGTGCTCGATCACGTCGACCACAGCCGGCCCGTGCTCGTCGTCGTCGTCGGCTACGCCGCGCAGCTGTCGGTCGGCCCGTACGTGATCTACCGGCTCGCGCGCGCGGGCATCCACGTCGAGGTGCAGGACTTCAACACGCAGCCGTACGGCAACGCGCGCCGGTACGTCGTCGGCTCGGATCCGACCGCGATCGTCGTCTCGAGCGGCCACCTCACTGCACCCGAGCAAACCGGTCGCCTGATCACGACCGACCACTTCTCCCCCGAGCGCGCCGCGCTCCTCGACGCGCTCGCGAAGCAGGCCGCGGGGGCGGGCGCGGAGCTGGTTCCGGGCGCCCGGGCGCGCATCGACCGCCGGTATCCGGCCGGGGTCAGCGCGGCGGTGGTCACCCAGCTGCGGCGGTTCCGCACGGAGCCGCTCGAGGTGCTCGACCAGCCGCTGATCGTCACCCTCTGGCTCGACGGGTCGATCCGCGGTCCCGCGCTCGACCGGGCCCAGCTGCGCCGGCTCGACGCGCTCCCGTCGGATGAGAACGCCATCGGCGGCGACGAGGTGGTACAGGTACACCAGCTGACGAACGCGCAACTGCGCGCCGCGCACTTCCTGGGTGTGTAGTTGAAGACCGAGCCCGAGCCGACCGAGGAGCAGGCACCGAGCGCGCGCCCGCGCACGATCGTCCGCGTCGCGCGCGTCGTGCTCGCGATCGCGGGTCTCGCGTTCCTCGTCGGCGCGCTCGTCGACACGTGGGGCCGGTCGGAGAAGCTGCTCCGATCGCCGGTGCGGCTCGGTCTCGCCTTCGTCGTCTACCTCGTGTCGCTCATGCTCTGGTCGCGCGCGTGGTCGGCGCTGCTCGAGCACCAGGCCGACCGGCGCGCGCTGCGCCACGGCTTCTACTTCTCGCAGCTCGGCAAGTACGTGCCCGGCGGCATCTGGCAGGCGGCCGGGCTCGTGACGCTCGGCCGCGACGCGGGCGCCGGACTCGGCGACGCGTCGACCGCGTTCTTCGTGCTCGCGGTCACGCAGGTCGCGGGCGCGTCGACGGTCGGCGCGATCGCCGCGGTCGCGGCGCCCGACCTGCCGGTCGTGTTCCGCGTGCTCGTGATCGCGAGCGTGCTGCTCGTGCCGCTCGTCTACCGGGGCTGGATGGTGGCCGCACTGCGGCTCGTCGGGCGGAAGATCTCACGGCTCGACGTCGCGTTCGTGCCGACGCAACGCGCGATCCTGCGCTCGTACGCGTGGGCGGTCGTCGCGACCGCGGCCGCCTCGGTGTCGTTCGCGATCATCGCGAGACCGCACCATGCCGGCGTGTTCATCGCGGCGATCGCCGCGTTCGCCACGGCGTGGTGGATCGGTTTCGTGGCGATCCCGTTCCCGTCGGGCATCGGCATCCGCGAAGCCGTGCTGCTCGCCGCGCTCCGCGCGCCGCTCACCTCCGGGGTCGTGCTCGGCGCGGCCATCGGCCAGCGGTTGGTGTCGATCGTCGCCGAGGCCACGCTGATCGGTGGCAGCGGCACGCACCGCCTGCGCCGCCGGCGCGCCGCGGGTACGGTGCGCGCGATGTCCGCCGACCCGGCCGCCGACAGCCCGCGCCGGCCCCTCGGGCTCGCGCCGGGCGCACCCGAGCAGGCCGCCGGTCAGGACGCGAAGAAGTACTCCACCGGCAACCCCGTCGTGCAGAAGCTGATCGGTCGGTGGGCGACGCGGCTGCGCGCGGAGATCGCGACGCTCGCGCCACCGGGCGAGGTGCTCGCCGACATCGGCGTCGGCGAAGGGCTCGCGCTCGAGCGGATCCGGCCCGACGGCACGGTCGTCGTCGGCGTCGAGTACCGCAGCGACAAGATCCGCTGCGCGCGCGATCTGCTCGACGGCCTGCACGGCGTCGTCGCCGACGCGGGCATGCTGCCGTTGCGCGACGCCGCGGTGCCGCTCACGACGTGCATCGAGGTGCTCGAGCACCTCACCGATCCCGAGCCCGCGGTGCGCGAGCTCGCCCGCGTCGCCGGCCGAGGTTGCGTGGTGTCGGTGCCGTGGGAACCGTGGTTCCGGCTCGGCAACTTCGCGCGGGGCAAGAACGTCGGCCGGCTCGGCAACGATCCCGAGCACCTCCAGTTCTTCACGCGCCGGCGCCTCGAGAAGTTGCTCGGACGGCACTTCGAGTCGGTGCGCGTGCTGCCGGTGTTCCCGTGGCTCGTCGGCGTCGCCACCGATCCGCGCCGCTCAGGCTGAGCGGTCTCGCAGGAGCGGCGAGCGAAGCGAGCGCGACCAGAGCGCTACGGACGCAGCACTGCGCGGGCGAGCAGGTCGGTGCCGAAGGCGGTGAGGATCGCGAGGTACAGCAGACCGGTCGCGGCCATCACCGCGGAGTAGCTGCGTTCCTTCAACGCCGCCCACGTCACGCCCACGAGCGCGATCGTGGACACCGCGCACGCGAGCCACGTCCAGCCGAGGATGCCGTTCCAGCCGTCGTCGACGGTGCCGTTCAGCACCTGCACCATGCCCGTCGGCCACAGCATCACCGCGACCTCGAGCGGCCACACGATCGCGGTGAGCCGCACGAGCTGCTTCACCGCGTCGCGCGGCAGACCCGGCTGCACGAGGTACCAGTGGCCGAGCAGCATCCCGTCGCTCACGCAACCGAGGAACGCGGCGCCGACGAGCAGCCGCGCGGCCGCGAGCGCCACCGGTCCGCCGCTGAACTGCGACGCCGCGAGCAGCCCGACGGCACCGATCACCGGCGCGATCAGATCGAGCGCGGGATCGAACTCGCGATCATCGGTGGTCGCGGCATCGTCGGCGACCGTTCCCGCGGGAAGCATGGCGCGGACGCGCGCGCGCCGCTCCTCGCGATGCGCGGTCGCGCCGCTCACGCCCGCGGCGCGGCGCGCGACCGACATCGAGAGCACCCACGCGGTCGCGATCGCGGTCGTGACCGAGGCGCCGAACGCGATCACCTGCGCGGGCCGGTCGAGCCCTTCGGCCGCGAGCACGACCGCGCCGCCGATCGCGAACGCGCCGTAGACGCTGCGCAGCAACCAGCCGTAGCCGAGGCCGACCTCGCGCCGGCGCGTCGTCACCCACGCGAACAGCAGGCCGCCGGTGGCCCACTGGAGCAGGAAGACGCCGCCGTCGAGCTTCACGCGGTGGGGATCAGCCGACGACGGCGATGCCGCGGTCGGCGTGGTTGAGTCGCTCGGGTCCGGCCGCGGTCGCGACGACGATGTCCTCGAGCCGCAGGCCGAAACGGCCGGCGAGATAGATGCCGGGCTCGACGCTGAACGCGTTGCCGGCGACGAGCGCATCGGTGTTGCCCGCGACGATGTACGGATCCTCGTGCGCCTCGACGCCGATGCCGTGGCCCGTGCGGTGGATGAAGTGCTCGCCGAGACCCGCGCTCGCGATGACCGAGCGCGCCGCCGCGTCGACCGCCTCGCACGGCGTGCCGACCTGCGCGGCGCGCACACCGGCCTCCTGCGCGTCCTGCAGGACCGCGTACGTGTCGCGCACCTCGGTGCCGGGCTCGCCGACGTGGAACATGCGCGTGATGTCGGAGCAGTAGCCGTTCATCGTGCCGCCGAAGTCGCAGAGGACGACGTCGCCGTCGTTGATGACGCGCGCGCCGGGCTCGTGATGCGGGCTCGCGGCGTGATCGGCCGCGCCGACGATCGCGAAGTTGGCGTGCTGATGACCGAGCTCGAGCATGCGGTCGACGAGCTCGCGGTGCACGTCGAGCTCGGTGCGACCCGCGAACGGCCGGGCGCGCATGTCGGCCGCGACCGTGTCGACCGCGGCGCCCGCCGCGCGGAGGGCCGCGATCTCGTCGGCGTCCTTCACCGCGCGCACCGCGCTCACGATGCGCGAGGCGCGCCGGAACTCCGCCTTCGGCAGCGCGCGCTGGAGGTCGAGCGCGAACCCGGCCCAGGTCTGATCGCCGATCGCGACCTGCTGCGCGCCGCCGACCATGCTCGCGACGAGCGCGATCGGATCGCCGGGCTCCGACCACGGGACGATCTCGAAGTCGGGTTGCGGCGCCACTCGCGGTGCTTCGAGCCGCGCGACGACGAGCTGCGCGTCGCCGCGGCGCGGCAGCACGAGCATCGTGAGCCGTTCGAGCGGCATCGCCTCGTAGCCCGTGAGGTACGGCAGGTCGGCGCCGACCGAGAGGAGCACGACGTCGACGCCCGCGTCGTCCATGCGCGCGCGCACGCGCGCGATGCGGTCGGAGTAGCCGCTCATGCGGCTCCGACCTTCGGCGTTCGAAGCGAGCCGTTTCGGTCGCCACTGCTGACCGCGCCTTCGGCCTGCACCTGGCTGCTCATGACACCGAGTCGCTCATGACACCGGCTCGGAGTCGAGATGGCTCGGGATGCCGTCGATGCTCGTCGCGTTCCTCGTGTGGTGGTACTCGGCGAGCTCGTCGTCATCCTTGCGGTCCGACCACTTCAGCAGCTCGTCGCGCTCGCCGACGAGCTCCATGCGCGGCACGCCGAAGCCGCACGACGTCGACACGCGCGTCACCTCGATCTCGATGATCGCCCGCCGGCCCGGCAGCTCCGGGAACTCCGACGCGAGCGCGTCGAAGCCCGCGGAGTCGAGCGGGTGCACGACCCCGCGACCGTGGAAGCGGACGATGCGCGCCGCACCCTCGAACGCGCAGAACATGATGGTGATGCGGCCGTTCTCGCGCACGTGGGCGATCGTCTCGACTCCGCTCCCGGTGAGGTCGAGGTACGCGCAGCGGTGCGGCCCGAGCACCGCGAGGCCGGCGAGGCCCTTGGGCGACACGTTGACGTGACCGTCGGCGCCGCTCGGCGCGGTGGCCACGAAGAACATCGGCTGCCGGGCGATCCACGCCGCCAGGTCGGGACCGATCTCGTCGAGGACCTTGCCCATGAGCCCCGAGTCTCTCAGGTCACCGTCCGGGGACTGCGATCGTTTCCGGCAGATTCGGTGAAGCCTCGTGGAGGCTTCGCTTGGCGTGGTAGCTGGAGCGGACGAGGGGCCCCGACTCGACGTGCGCGAAGCCGAGCGCTTCGCCGGCCCCGCGCAACCGATCGAACTCCTCGGGCGTCCACCAGCGCGCGATCGGCAGATGGCGAGCGGTGGGCTGGAGGTACTGGCCGAGCGTGACGATGTCGACGCCGACGCCGCGCAGGTCGGCGAGCGCGCCGCGCACCTCGGCTTCGGTCTCGCCCATGCCGAGGATCACGCTCGATTTCGTGACGAGCCCGGCATCGCTCGCGCGCGCGAGCACCGCGAGCGAGCGCGCGTACCCCGCCGATGGTCGCGCCGCGCGCTGCAGCCGCGCGACCGTCTCGAGATTGTGCGCGAGCACGTCCGGGCGCGCGTCGAAGATCGTGGCGAGTGCGTCGGCGGCGCCGTGGCAGTCGGAGATCAGCACCTCGACCCCCGTCCCCGGACTCACGCGCCGGATCGCGCGGATCGTCGCCGCGAACACGGCCGCGCCGCCGTCGGGCAGGTCGTCGCGCGCGACGCACGTGATGACCGCGTGCTCGAGGCCCATCGTCTTCACCGCGTGCGCGACGCGCTCGGGTTCGCCGGGATCGACGGCGAGCGGCTTGCGCGTATCGACGAGACAGAACCCGCACGCGCGCGTGCAGCGGTCGCCGAGGATCATGAACGTCGCGGTGCGGTCGGCCCAGCACTCGAAGATGTTCGGGCAACCCGCCGACTCGCACACGGTGTGCAGGTCGAGGTCGCGCACGAGCTTCTTCACGTCGAGGAAGCCGTCGCCGAAGCGGGCCTTCACCCGCATCCACTCGGGACGCGCGCCCGCGGTCGGCGGACCGACCCCCGCTTCGGCCAGGCGGCCCAGGAGCCGCACCGGCACGGCTCCGGTCGAGTCGGAAGCGCGGGTTCCCGCGGCGACGGCCGAGGCGCTTCGCGGCTCTTCCGAGCTGGAGACCGAGGCGTCCGGGAGGGCGAAGCGTGCGAGCCCGACAGAAGCACTGAACGCGGACAGGTCGGCTGCGGTCTCCCGCCACACGACGTCCTGACGCTCGAGCTCGTCGGGCTCGAACGCCGCGGCGAAGCGCGCGACGACGCGGTCGACGACCGCTCGCATGTCGGGCGCGCGACCGAGCACCTGCGCCATCGACGTGACGCCGCGATCCGCGATGCCGCAGGGAACGATGTGCGAGAACATCGTGAGATCGGGATCGACGTTGAGCGCGAAGCCGTGGCGCGTGCGACCGCCCGCGACGCGCACGCCGATCGCCGCGACCTTCTCGCCGCCGACCCACACGCCGGTGAGGCCGTCGAGGCACGGCACCGACTCGATACCGAAGTCGGCGAGCACCGCGACGAGCACCGACTCCAATCGCCGCACGTACGCGACGACGTCGCGTTGACCCGCGCGCCACTCGTCGAGCGAGAGGATCGGGTACCCCACGAGCTGGCCGGGGCCGTGATACGTGACGTCGCCGCCGCGGTCGGCCCGGATCAGCTCCGCCCCCACCGACTCGGGCGGCACGAGCACGTGGCGCAGATCGGCGCGCGACCCCAACGTGTAGACGTGCGGGTGCTCCTGCAGCAGCAGGTAATCGTCGGTCGACCCGCCGTGCAGCGCGCGCTGCAAGGTCTCGGCCTCGGCGTAGGGCACGCGCCCGAGCCAGCGAACCCGGAGGGGCGCGCTCATGCCAACTCGGGTTCCCAGTCGTGGTCCTCGAGCTCGGTGCGGAGTGCGTCGAGGAACGCGGCCGCGTAGGCGCCGTCGAACGCACGGTGGTCCCACGCGAGCGCGAGGTGGCCGACGTGATGGATCGCGATCGTGTCCTCGCCGTCGGGGCCCTCGACGACGACCGGCTTCTTCGTGATCGCGTCGGTGGCGAGGATGGCGACCTGCGGTTGGTTGATGATCGGCAACGTCAACGCGGTGCCGAACGGACCCATGTTCGTGATCGTGAACGTGCCGCCGACCACCTCGTCGGGCGTGAGCGTGCGCTGCTTCGCGCGGGTCGCCAGGTCGCGGATCTCGCGCGCGATGAGGCGCAGACGCTTGCCGTCGACGTTACGGACGACGACCGCGAGCAGGCCCCTGAAGTCGAGGTCGACCGCGATGCCGAGGTGGATGTCGTGATGCACGATCAGCGAGTCGCCGTCGACGCTCGCGTTCACGTTCGGGTACTGGCGTACGACGTCGGAGAACGCGCGGCAGATGAACGGGAGGTACGTGAGCGTGAAGCCCTCTTCGGCGCGGAAGCGATCGCCGTGCGCGCGCCGCACCCGCTCGATGCGCTCGTAGTCGACCTCGACCGACGTGTAGACGTGCGCGCTCGTCGCCTTCGACCGCACCATGTGCTCCGCGGTGCGGCGACGGATGTTGTCGAACTCGACGACCGTGTCGCCCGCGGCGCGCGCGACGGGCGCGGGCGCGACGACCGCGGGAGCCCGCGCGGCCGGTGGGGCCGGTGCGGGAGTCGTGGGCGCGGCCGGTGCGGGAGCCGTGGCCGGCGCGGCGGGGCCGCGTGAGCGCGCGGCGTCGAGCACGTCGTTGCGCGTGATGCGACCGCCGTCGCCGGTACCGCGGATCTGGCCCGCGTCGAGGTCGTACTCGTTCAGCAGCTTGCGCACGAGTGGCGACGTGACCGTGCCCGCGGGCACGCCGTTGGTCGCGGGTGCCGCGGGCGCCGGTGCCGGCGCCGCAGGTGCCGGTGCGGGAGCGGGCGGCGGGGTCGGCGCGACGGGCACGGCCTGGGCTTGGGGCTGCGGCGCGGGCGCGGGTGCCGGTGCCTCGGGTGCCGGTGCCTCCGGTGCGGGTGCTTCCGCCTCGGCGGGCGCCGGCGCGGCGGCACCGCCGGCGGAAGCGTCGCCGATGACCGCGAGCTTCACACCGACCGCGACCGTCTCGCCTTCGGGCACGAGGATCTCGCTCACGACGCCCGACGTCGGCGCGGGGACCTCGGAGTCGACCTTGTCGGTCGACACCTCGAACAGCGGCTCGTCGGCCTTGATCTGCTCGCCGACCTGCTTGAACCACTTCGTGATCGTTCCCTCGGTGACGGTCTCACCGAGCTGCGGCATCGTGACATCCACGCTGCGAATCCTCTCTTCAGCCGTGCAGGCTGCGGCCGGTCAGCGCGAGCGCCGACTCCCCGAACAGCTCGCTCAAGGTGGGGTGGGCATGGATGAGCAGGCCGAGATCGGCCGCCGTCGCCTCCCAGTTCACCGACAGGTAGCCCTCGGCGATCAGCTCGGTCGCCCACGGACCGACGATGTGCACGCCGAGCAACGGCCCGTCGCGCTCGGCCACGATCTTCACGAGGCCGTCGGGCTCGCCGACGATCAGCGCGCGGCCGTTGCCGCCGAAACGGTGGACCGAGGTCACGACGTCGTGGCCCGCGGCGCGCGCCTGCTCCTCGGTCATGCCGCAGAACGCGACCTCGGGATGGCAGTAGATGCCCCACGGCACCTTGCCGTAGTCGAGCCCGGCCGGGTCCTCGCCGAGCATCGCCTTGATCGCGATGATCGCCTCGGCGAAGCCGACGTGCGCGAGCTGGGGCGTCGCGACGAGGTCGCCGACCGCGTAGACACCCGCGACGTTCGTGCGCATCTGCGCGTCGACGGCGACGAAACCGCGCTCGTCGACGACGACACCCGCCTCACGGATCCCCGCGCCCGACGATCGCGGGCTGCGACCGATGCTCACGATCACCGCGTCGACTTCGAGCCGTTCCTCGCCCTTCTCGGTGCGGTACGGCACGACGACGGACTTCTCACCCATCTCGGGATTGGCGACCGTCACCCCCGTGAACACCTGCATGCCGCGCTTCGCGAACTGGCGCACCGCGAGCTGCGCGACCTGCTTGTCGACCGCGCCGAGCACCTGCGGCAGCGCTTCGAGCACGGTGACCTGACTGCCGACGTCGACGAGGAACGACGCGAACTCACAACCGATCGCGCCGCCGCCGATCACGGCGGTCCGCTCGGGCACATGGTCGAGCGTGAGCACGTGTTCGGAGGAGAGGATGCGCGTGCCGTCGAACTCGTAGCCCGGCAGCGCGCGTGGCCACGACCCGGTCGCGAGCACCACGTTCGTGCCGCGTAGCTCGGTGCCGTCCGAGACGCGCACGAGGTGGCTCGGCCCCGGACCGCCGACGAGCGTGCCGGTGCCGGGCACGACCGTGACCTTGCGGCCCTTCAGCAGGGTCTCGAGCCCGCCGACCAGCCGGTCGACGACCTGCTGCTTGCGAACCTGGCTGACCGAGAGGTCGACCAGCGCGTCACCGACCTCGACGCCGAACGTCGAGGCGCCGCGCACGGTGCGCAGCACGGTCGCGGTCTCGAGCAGCTCCTTGGCGGGGATGCAGCCGCAGTTCAGGCAGGTCCCGCCGACGCGACTCTCCTCGATCATCGCGATGTGGAGACCGGCCGACGCGCCGTAGAGCGCGGCGGCGTACCCGCCGGGGCCGCCGCCGATGATCACGACATCGAACTCTTCGGCCGTGGGACTCACCTCTTCGTGCTCGCCGGGCTGTCCCGCCATTCTTCCCCATCGATCGCGGGACCACGCGCCCGGCTTGGTCAGCGGGGCGGCACCGTGGCCACGAAGTTCGTCGAGCGGCCCTGCTCGACCTCCTCGATGAACTCCGCGGCGCCGAGCGCGGGCCTCCCGGCGAGCCAGTCGTCGAATCGGGAGACGCCGTAGCCGTGCTCGCCCGTGAGCAGCGCGTGGAGTGCCGCGGGTGTCGTGCCGTACGCGGCGGCGGTGTACGGCGCGTGCTCGAAGAGCAACGTGGGGTGACACTCGTCGAGCACACGCGCCGCGCCGCGGAAGACCTGGAGCTCCGCGCCCTCGACGTCGATCTTCACGAGCTCGATCACGGTGCCCGAGGGCACCGTGCGGTCGATCGTGTCGATCGCGACCTCGATCTCGACGACCACCTCGTCGGCATCGGGGTACGGCACGCGCCGCAGCCCGCTGCGCGCGGGGCGACCCTGCACGTGCTGGAAGGTCGCGGTGCCGGGCGCGTCGCTCAACGCGCACGGATGGATCGTGACGTCCGGAAAGTGCGCGACGAGCCACTCGTAGTTCGCGGGCACCGGCTCGTACGCGATGTGAAGGCCCTGCGGTGCGAGCCGCTGCATCTCGCGCAGGATCTGCCCGCGGTAGCAGCCGACGTCGATGCACGCCGAGTCGGCGCGCAGCACACGGCTCATGATCTCGGTCGCGAGCCGGTCGTAGCGCGCCGCGCCACTCCGGGTCAGCCGCGTGTGCAGGCTCCGCAACGGAGCCTCGAGGCGCGACCCCGAGATCGCGCGCAACGCGCGGCGCCGGGCCTCGACGGTCAGGCGCCCCATCGGCTCACCGGGAGACCACGACCTGCAGCGCGAACGCCACGAGGATGAGCAGACCGGTGAGCGCCGCGAGGATCAGCAGCGTGCGGGTGCTCACGGCGTCATTCTCGCTCGCGGGTGCGCGGTCCGCTTCGATTGTCGCGTCCTCGCTCGTCTCGGCACGGGACTCCGACCGCAGCTCGCGGCGCCCACTCACCCGCTCCGCTCCGATGGTCGCGTCCTCGCTCGTCTCGGCACGGGACTCCGACCGCGGTCGCGGCACCCACTCACCCGCTCCGCTCCGATGGTCGCGTCCTCGCTCGTCTCGGCACGGGACTCCGACCGCGGTCGCGGCGCCCACTCACCCGCTCCGCTCGAATGGTCGCGTCCTCGCTCGTCTCGGCACGGCACTCCGACCGCAGCTCGCGGCACCCACTCACCCGCTCCGCTCGAATGGTCGC
>DATBAK010000102.1 GCA_036271555.1 Acidimicrobiia bacterium | reverse complement strand
GCCGAAGAACGCGAGCGAGAGCCGCGGCGACCGGTCGGTCACGGTGTCGTGGAGCGCGCCCGACGACATCGGCAGCTCGGCGATCACCGGCTACAGGGTGTACTGCTCGTCGGGAACACCGTCGACGGCCGACGCACCCAGCGCGACGACCGATGCGTCGACCGCGAGCACGACGGTGAGCGGGCTCTCGACCCACACGACGTATTCGTGTGTCGTCACCGCCGTGAACGCGACCGGCCAGTCGGCCGCGTCCGACCTCGTGAGTGCGATTCCGTACGGACCCCCGACGGCGCCGCAGAACTTCAGCTCGATCCGCGGCAACGGCTCGGTGACGGTGTTCTGGGACAAGCCGACCGACGTGGGTGGCACACCGCTCACCGGCTACTCGGCGTACTGCTCGACGAGCTTCCCGCCGAGCGTCAGCCCGGCCGACGCGTGCGGTCACTTCGGCGCCGCGGCGCGCTCGGGCGTCGTGCGCGGTCTCACCAACGGCGTCACGTATTACATCGGGATCGTGGCGAGCAACGTCGCGGGTGCCTCACCGCTGTCGGGGATCGGCGGGCCTACGCCGGCCGGTCCGCCGTCGCGGCCTTGGGCGTTGCGCGCGAAGCCGTACGCGGGCTCTCTCATGCTGCGCTGGAAGGTGCCGACGAGCGACGGCAGCCAGCCGATCACGCAGTACGCGATCTTCTGCTCGACCGATGATCCGCCTTCGGTCTCGGGCCCGGCGAGCGCGTTCTCGGCGCTGAACCACGTGCGGGTCTCCGGGCTCACGAGCGGCACGCCGTATTACTGCGTGGTCTTCGCGGACAACAGCATCGGCCGGTCGGTCAGCTCGTTCGTCGTCACCGGCACGCCGCGCTAGCTCTCGTCGCGCGACGCACCGAGATCGAGGGTCGCCGGGGCTCCGGTAGCCTCGGCGACCGCGCGCGGGCGCGTGTCGTCTGAGAACGGAGAGCGGGGAATGAGCGAGCCGGCCTACGAGTCGCGAATGCTGATCGACGGGGAGCTCGTCGAAGCCGAGGGTGGGGCGACCTACGACAACATCAACCCCGCGACCGAAGCGGTCATCGGTCCCGCCGCCGACGCGTCGCCGGCCGACATGGAACGCGCGATCGCCGCGGCGCGCCGCGCCTTCGACGAGACCGACTGGTCGACGAACCGCGAGCTGCGCAAGCGCGGCCTCACGCAGTTGCAGGAAGCGCTCGCGAAGGAGCGCGAGACGCTCCGCCCGCAGATCGTCGCCGAGGTCGGCACGCCGGTCGCGCTCACGTTCGCCATCCAACAGGACACCTGCATCGACGACATGATGTGGGACCTCGACCTCATCGACCGTTACGACTGGGAGTACGAGCTCGGCGAGCACGAGTTCTTCGGCATGAAGTCGAACCGGCTCGTGGTGAAGGAGCCGATCGGCGTGTGCGGCGCGATCACGCCGTGGAACTTCCCGTTCATGCTTAACCTCTCGAAGATCGCGCCCGCGCTCGCGGCGGGCTGCACGGTGATCCTCAAGCCCGCTCCCGACACGCCGTACAGCGCGACGTTCATCGGCAAGATGGTCGCCGAGCACACCGATATCCCTGCGGGAGTGTTCAACGTCGTGACGTCGAAGGATCCCGCGGCGGTGGGCGACATCCTCACCGGTTCGCGCGATGTCGACATGATCTCGTTCACGGGCTCGACCGCGGTCGGCAAGCACATCACGAAGCAGAGTGCCGACAACCTCAAGCGCGTGTTCCTCGAGCTCGGCGGCAAGTCGGCGAACATCGTGCTCGACGACGCCGATCTCGCGTCTGCGCTCGGCGGCGCGGCGATGGTGTGCATGCACTCGGGTCAGGGCTGCGCGATCACGACGCGCCTGCTGCTCCCGCGCAGCCGCTACGACGAAGGCGTCGAGATGGTGAAGGCCGCGTTCGAGAGCTTCCCGTACGGCGACCCGACCTCGTTCGACAACATGGCCGGCCCGCTGATCAACGCGAAGCAGCGCGAGCGCGTGCTCGGCTACATCGAGAAGGGCAAGGCCGAGGGCGCGCGCTGCCTCGTCGGCGGCGGTCGCGCGACGCAGTTCGAGAAGGGCTACTTCGTGCAGCCCACACTGTTCGTCGACGTCGACCCCGACTCGACGATCGCGCAGGAAGAGATCTTCGGTCCGGTCCTGTCGGTCATCCCGTTCGACGACGACGACGACGCCGTCCGCATCGCGAACAACTCGCGCTACGGCCTGTCGGGGTCGATCACGAGCGGCTCGCTCGACCGTGCGCTCGGCGTCGCCCGCCGCATCCGCACCGGTACCATCTCGGTGAACGGCGGCCAGTGGTTCGGGCCCGACACGCCCTTCGGCGGTTACAAGGAGAGCGGTTCGGGTCGCGAGCACGGCGTCCCCGGTTTCGAGGAGTACCTGGAGACGAAGTCGATCGGTCTGCCCGGTTCCCCGGGGTGACAGGAGTGACACAGATGCCGGATCTCGGCTACCTCCCGAAGTTCGCCACCGTCGAGGAGGAGCGGCTGCACCGCAAGCAGCGCCTCGCGGCGGGATTCCGTCTGTTCGGACGCTTCGGGTTCGACGAAGGCGTCGCCGGTCACATCACCGCTCGCGACCCCGAGCACACCGACCGGTTCTGGGTGAACCCCTTCGCTCGCAACTTCAAGCACGTGCGCGTGTCCGACCTCATCTGTGTCGATCGCAACGGAACGGTCGTCCATGGCGACGCGTTCGTGAACCAGGCCGCGTTCGCGATCCACTCGCAGGTGCACGAGGCCCGGCCCGAGATCGTCGCCGCCGCGCACTCGCACTCGCTGCACGGCAAGGCGTGGTCGTCGCTCGGTCGACTGCTCGACCCGCTCACCCAGGACGCGTGCGCGTTCTTCGAGGACCACTCGCTGTTCGACGACTACACCGGCGTCGTGCTCGACCCCGAGGAGGGCAAGCGCATCGCGCACGCGCTCGGCGAGAACAAGGCCGTGATCCTGCGCAACCACGGGCTGCTCACGACGGGCTACTCGGTCGATGAGGCCGTGTGGTCGTTCATCACGATGGAGCGCACCTGCCAGGCGCAGTTGCTCGCGGAGGCTGCGGGCACGCCGATCAAGATCGCCGACGAGATGGCGCGCACGACGCACGACCAGACCGGCTCGCCGGTCGCGTGCTACTTCTCGTTCCAGCCGCTCTGGGACTGGATCACGCGCGAGGAGCCCGACCTCTTCGATTAGCTCTGGTCGGGCTCGCAAGCTCGCCCGCTTCGCCCTCCCACGGCGCCTCGGTTCCCCGCTTCGAGCGGCCCGCCCGTGCTGGTGGGAGCTGATCCGCAATCGCTCGCACGACGAATCCTCCGTAGGCTGATCGGCACAACCAGCACGCGGGGGTCAGAGATGAGTGGGTCGACGCATTCGGTCGCGGGTTTCCGCGCGTCGTTCGACGGGATCGTTCTCGTCGAGGGCAACGACGGGTACGACACGGCCCGGGCGCTGTGGAACGGCGACATCGACCGCAAGCCCGCGGTCATCGCGCAGTGCACGACGGCGGAGCACGTCGTCGCCGCGGTCGCCTACGGACGCGCCGAAGGGCTCGAGATCGCGGTGCGCGGCGGCGGGCACAACTTCGCAGGCCATGGTGTCTGCGAGGGCGGCCTGATGATCGACCTGAGCGGCATGACCGACGTCGTCGTCGACCCCGCGGCGAAGCGGGCGCGCTGTGGCGGCGGGACCACGTGGGCGATGCTCGACGGCGCATGCCAGGAGCACGGCCTCGCGGTGCCCGGTGGTGTCGTCAGCCACACCGGCGTCGCCGGGCTCTCGCTCGGCGGTGGCATCGGATGGCTCTCTCGTCGTCACGGCCTGAGCTGCGACAACCTCGTGTCGGCGCGGGTCGTCACCGCCGACGGCCGGATCGTGACCGCGTCGGCGAACGAAGACCCCGATCTCTATTGGGCGCTGCGCGGTGGAGGCGGCAACTTCGGCGTCGTGACCGAGTTCGAGTTCCAGTTGCACGATGTCGGCCCCATCGTGCAGGCCGCGCTGATGTTCGTGCCGAGCGATCGCGGCGCGGCCGGGGTGCGCTCGATGCGAGACGCGCTGGCCACCCTTCCGGACGACTACGGCCGTCAGATCGTGGGCCTCAACGCGCCACCGATGCCGTTCGTGCCGGAGGCGCTGCACTTCGCGCCCGGCTACATCGTCGCCGTGATCGGGTGGGGAACACCGGAGGAGCATGCGGCCGCGATCGGACCGGTGCGCGACGGGCTCGATCCCGCGTTCGAGCTCGTCACGCCGATCCCGTACACGGACCTCCAGCAGTTCATCGATGCGAGCTCGCCGTGGGGCATCCTCGGCTACGAGCGCGCGATCTACCTCGACGAGCTCACCGACGACGCGGCTGCGGTCGTCGCCGAGCACTTCGCGCGCAAGGCGTCACCGATGTCGATCATGCCCGTGTTCATGCTCGGCGGCGCGTACGCGCGGGTACCGGAGGGCGACACCGCGTTCGGCGGCAGCCGCAGTGCGAAGTGGCTGTTCAACATCGCCGCGGTCGCGCCCGATCCCGCGCTGCTCGCGCAGGACCGGCAGTGGGTGCGCGACTTCTGGGACGCGCTGCTGCCGTACGCGAGCGGGTCGGGGTCGTACGTGAACTTCATCGCCGACGCCGGCGACCAGGACCGCGTGCGCGCGTCCTACGGACCCGACAAGTACGAGCGGCTCGCGAGGATCAAGGCCGAGTGGGACCCGGACAACGTGTTCCACCTCAACGCGAACATCCGTCCGATCGAGAAGGTGTGAGGCGGCGCTTCCTGGTCGTGCTCGCTCCGCTCGCCGCTCCGTGACGAGAGATGGGAGCGGGAGAGGCCGCCCTGCTCGCTTCGCTCACGGGCTCAGCCGCTCACCGTTGCCTACGCGCGTGCCTTGTCCTGTTCGGCTTTGAGGTAGGCGATCGAGCCGTTCAGGAAGGTGCCGACGTCCTTGGCCTTGCCCGCGGCGACGTCGCCGAACCACTCGGGCACGTAGAGCTCGAACAGATCGTTGGTGACCGCGTTCAGGATCGGGTCGACGATCGATTCGACCGGCAGCATCTCGACCTGCGCGGTGAACGCGTCGTTGTCGGGGAGGTGGAAGAGCTCGGTGTCGAACACACCCGGGTTCACGACGTGCACGCGCACCGGTGATCCCGCGATCCCGAGATCGACCTGCATCGACTCCGACCACGCGGTGACCGCAGCCTTCGACGCCGCGTACGCGGCCTCCGCAGGCGGACCGAGCCGCGCCGCGACCGACGAGATGTTCACGATGCGGCCGCCGCGCGCCTCGATGCCGGGCAGCAGTGCGAGCGTCAGGCGGATGGGGGAGAAGTAGTTGATCGCCATCACCGACTCGACGACGTCGGCGGTGAGGTCGTTGACCTTGCGTCGCTTCGGGATGCCCGCGTTGTTCACGAGCACGTCGACGCCACCGAGATCGTCCTCGACCCGTTTCGCGAACGCGGCGACGCCGTCGAGGTCGGACAGGTCGACGGTCCAGCTCTTCGAAGCGGGCGCGTGCTCACGAACGCGAGCGAGCACCTCGTCGAGGCGCTCGGCGCGGCGCGCGCAGATGCCGACCGTCGCGCCCGCACGCGCGAAGCCCTCGGCGAGCGCGGCGCCGATCCCCGACGAGCCGCCGGTGACGAGCACGTGCTTGCCCTCGAGCGAGTACCCCATGAGCGTCCCCCGGTCCGCGACCTACCTGACGTGAGCGTCAGTCTACGAGTACCCTGCCCGGCGCCATGAGTGCCGCGCAACCGCTTCTTCTCGCTCGCTGCTCCGGCCGCGTGTGGTGACGCGTTCAGAGCCTTCTCGCGAGCCGGTCGGGCCGAGTTCGTTCTCGCTGGCGGGTCGCGTCGCGATCGTGACCGGCGCCGCGGTCGGCATCGGCCGCGCGATCGCGCTCGCGTTCGCGCGCTTCGGCGCCGACGTCGCGGTCTGCGACCGGGACGACGAGCATCTCGAAGCGGTCGTCACCGCCATTCGCGCCGAAGGCCGCCGCGTCACGAGCGGGCTCCTCGACGTGCGCGACACCGCGGCGGTCGAGTCGTTCGTCTCCGCGGTGATGGCCGATCACGGGCGGCTCGACGTCGTCGTGAACAACGCGGGCGGCGGGTTCGCGTCGGGCTTCGTCGACGTGAGCGACAAGGGCCAGGACGCGCTGATGCGCGAGAACTTCACGAGCGTCACGAACTTCGTGCGCAGCGGAGTGCCGCGGATGGAGAACGGTGGATCGATCGTGAACATCACGTCGATCGAAGCGCACCGCGCCGCGCCGAACTTCGCGGTGTACTCCGCGATGAAGGCCGCCGTCGCGAACCTCACGAAGTCGCTCGCGCTGGAGCTCGGCGCGCAGCTGATCCGCGTGAACTGCATCGCGCCCGACGTCATCCCGACACCCGGCATCGGCGACGTCGGCATCCACACGCCGCTGCCGATCGCGGGTCACGCCGACGACGTCGCGGCCGCGGCCGTCTACCTCGCGAGCGACGCCGGTCGTTTCGTCACCGGCACGACGATCCACGTCGACGGCGGCAACCTCGCCGCGGGTGGTTGGATCCGTCGTCCCGACGGCACCTACGGAACCGGCGCGGAACCGCAGTGATCGCGGAATGAAGTTCGGTGTTGCGCTCGGCCGGCTGAACCCGGCGTTCTTCGTCTCGGCGACTGAGGCTGCCGATGGCCTCGGCTACGAGTCGGTGTGGTTGCCCGAGCATCTCGTGTTCACGGCCGCGATGAGCCGCTCGCCGCACCCCGGCGCGACGCACCCACCGGTGCCGCCGGAGACGCCGATCTTCGACGCGTTCGCGTACCTCTCGTTCCTCGCGGCGCGCACCGCGCACGTTCGGCTGGGCACGCACGTGTACAACATCGGCCTGCGGCACCCGTTCGTCGCGGCGCGCGCGGTGCAGACACTCGACATCGTGTCGGGCGGGCGCGTCGAGTTCGGCGTCGGCGCGAGCTGGTTGGAAGAGGAGTGGATCGCGGCAGAGCTCGACTTCACGACGCGCGGCAAGCGCGTCGACGAGGCAATCGAGATCTGTCGGTTGTTGTGGCGCGAACCCGTCGCGACGTTTCACGGCGAGCACTTCTCGTTCGACGGCGTCGTGTTCGAGCCGAAGCCGGTGCAGGCGGGCGGTCCGCCGATCGTCGTCGGCGGCGAGTCGCGCGCGGCGCTGCGGCGCGCGGCGCGGCTCGGCGACGGCTGGATCGGGATGGGTCACACGGTCGAGAGCGCGGGCGCGCAGATCGAGATCCTGAAGCGCGAGCTCGATGCGCAGGGGCGCGCGTTCGAGGGCTTCCAGGTGTGTCTCGGCGGGCCGCTCGAGTCGGCCGACGACGTCGAGCGGTGGGAGTCGATCGGCGTCACCCGCATGCTCGTGTCGCCCTGGCGCCGCTCACCCGAGGCCCTCGACGGCCTCGCCAGCTTCGCCACCCGCTTCGGACTCGCCTCGTCGCCCTGATCCCGCGCGTCCCGTGGTACTGCGTGAGCGGCGTATAGCCGCATAACGCAGTACCACCAGAGGCGGTCAGTCGGGGGACGGGAGCCGATCGGGGTCGGAGGCGAAGTCGCGGATGCTGCCGACGTTGCGGAAGGCGACGGGCGCGACCGTCGGCTGGAGGCTGTGGCACACCCCGCGCATGGAGCCCGGCAGGTCCGATGCGACCGGGATGTCGTCGAGGGGCATGCCCCGGCCCATGCCGATGTCGCTGGCGCGCCGCAGCACGCAGGCCCGCTCCGCGAGGTCGGGCTCGAGGTGCTCGTCGGCCCAGCGCAGGAACCCGCCCCGCCACGGCGCGTCGGCGAGCTCGGGCGGCAGGTCGACGGGCCGCTGCGCGGGGCGCAGGTGCCATTCGAACGCGAGCGTGCCGTCGACCCAGAGCCGGTTCGCCGCGACCTCTTCACCACGCGCGAGCACGGCGCCGACCTCGACGTCGTACTGACGCACCGCGTCGCCGCGAGCCGCGTGGGTGATCGCGTGCGCGGCCGCGTCGAACTGGTGCGTGCAGTTGAGCGCGGGATCGGTCCAGCGGGCCGCGTGCGTCCAGCGCCGCGTGAGCGGCGCGCCGGCGAGCGCGCGCAACGGCACGGCCGCGCCCGGACACGTCGACCACGGCCAGCGCCGCGACTCGGCGTCGACGCTCGTCACCACGGACCCGTCGTGCCCGAGCGTGACGATGAAGTGGTGGAAGTCGTCCTCGAGATCGGCGACGACTTCGCGCGGCGACGTCGCGCGCACGAGGATCCGGCGCCGGTACACGTCGGCACCGATCGCGAGCGGCGGCGTGAAGTTCACGATCAGCCGACTCCCGGATAGCCGCCGCCGCCGAAGCGCGCGTCGAGCGCGTCGTAGTCGACTGCGAAACCGTTCCGCGGGATCGCGTCCACGACTTCGATGCGGCGCGGCTTCTTGTACGACGCGATGCGCTCGCGCACGTGCGCGATCACCGCGTCGCCGTCGATCGCGGAACCGTCGCGCGCGACCACGACGCCCACGACCGACTGCGTCCACTGCTTGTCGGGCACACCGATCACCGCGCAGTCGGCAACATCGGGATGCGTGCGCAGCGCGCCCTCGACCTCGGCGGGATAGATGTTCTCCGCGGCCGACTTGATGATGCGCGTCTTCGGTCCGACGAACGTGAGCGAGCCGTCGACCTCTCGCCGACCCAGGTCGTTCGTGTGGTGCCATCCGTTGCGGAAGCGGCGTTCGGTTTCCTCGGGCCGATTCCAGTAACCGTTCATCACGAGCGGGCCGCGACACGTGATCTCGCCCGTCTCGCCGGGCTCGACCTCGCGGTCGTCGGGATCGACGATGCGCACCTGGAGCAACGGCGAGGTGCGCCCGTGGCCGCCGAGCGCGCCCGCGCCGAACGCCGCGAAGCTCAGCATGCCGACGACTTCCGTCTGCCCGTAGCCGCCGGGATGGCGCACCCACGGGCTCGTGTCGACGGTGATCATCGCGTTCCACTCGTCGCGACCCGCCGCGGCGCGCAGCGACGAGATGTCGTAACGCCGGTCGCGGTTCAGCTCGCGAATCTGACGGAACGTGGGGCCGACGAGGAACGCGCCGGTGCAGCGTTCGGACTCGATGAGCCGGCACAGCTCTTCCGCCTCGACGCGGGGCGTGAACACGTTGGTGCCCGCGTGCACGAGGGTCGCGAGCGTCGAGAACAACGTCGCGACGTGGAACATCGGTCCGCAGTTCAGGTACACCGACGTCGAGTCGATCTCCGACAGGCGGCCGATGATGAGTCCCTGTCCGATCAGCGCGGTGTGGCTGAGCAGGGCGCCGTTGGGTCGACCTTCGAACGCCGCGGTGTAGAGGCACAGCACCGCCGACGCGGGGTCGATCGCGCGGTCGGGATCGGTCGCGTGCCCGACCGCGGCGACGAAGCCCTCGTACGACTCTTCGCCGTCACCGTCGTGCTGGATCCAGCGCGCGCGTCCGGGTCCGAACGCGCGCCGCGCGCGCTGCACGGTCTCGCCGATCTCCGCGTCCTGCCACACGACGACCTTTGGATCGAGGTCGTCGAGCACGAACGCCATCTCGTCGGCGGTCTGTCGCCAGTTTGCAGGGCACAGGATCGCGCCGAGCTTCGCCGCCGCGAACAGCAGCTCGACGATGCGGAACGAGTTCTGCCCCAGCCACAGCACCCGGTCGCCGGGGCTCACGCCCGCGCCCGCGAGCGCGGCCACGATCCGGTTCACCCGGTCGTCGAGCTCGGGATACGTCAGGCGCACGGCGCCGTCGACGACCGCGGTCTGCTGCGGCCACGAGCGCCGGTGCTCGCGCAGCAGATCGCCGAGCCCGGTGGAGTGCAGCACGTCGACCACGGCGCATTCTGGCGCGAGACTGACCGGCCACGAGAAGTCCGGGAATGCAGGCCGGGTCGCGATGAGCGAACACGGCCGAAGGCGTGAGCGGAGCGAGCATCGAGGCTCGTCAGCGAGCGTGCGAGTCGGCGTCCCGGAGGGAGGCCGACGAAGGAGCGAGCGCATGAGCACCGTCATCGATTCCGACCAGCACCTCTTCGAATACCGGGGGTTGTGGGAAGAGCACATCGACCCGGCGCTGCGCGACGAGGCGATCCGTTTCGTCGACGACGAGGTCGGCAACGTCGCCGTGAAGTGGCGCGGTGTGGAGCTCGTGACGGCCGACGTGCAGTTGCCGGGCGAGACCGACGCGATCGGCGAGCGCCGCCGTCGTGAGCGCGCGGGTGAAGCGCCCGAGCACCGCTACGACGACGCGCTGCCGCGCGACTACTGGGATCCGAGCGCGCGTGCCGGCCGGCTCGCAAGCCTCGGACTCGATGAGGCCGTGCTCTTCCCGAACTACGGCCTCGCGTGGGAACGCACGCTCAATCGGCACCTGCCCGCGCTGCTCGGCAACATGGCCGCGTGGAACCGTTGGTGTGCGACGGTCGTCGCCGACGGCCGCGGCCAGCTGCATCCGGTCGCACACTTGAGCCTGCGCGACCTCGACTGGCTCGACGACCAACTGCGCGCGCTCGAGCGCGCGGGCGTGCACCTCGCGATGATCGCGCCCGCGCTCGTCGACGGTCGTCCGCTGTCGCATCCCGATCTCGATCGCGCGTGGTCGGCGTTCGTCGAGCACGGCGTGACGCCCGTCTTCCACGTCGCCGATCAGCCCCGTCCGTTCGACGACGCCTGGTACACCGACGGCGAGGAGCGCGGGGTGCCCGTGCTCGAGTCGGTCTTCCTCTACATGGCCGCCGCGCTGTCGTGCACGGATCTGATCGTGAACGGCGTGCTCGCGCGCCATCCCGATCTGCACATCGGCATCGTGGAGCTGTCGGCGGTGTGGGTGCCGATGTACCTGATGATGCTCGACGGCGGCACCCGCTTCGTCGAACGCCTCAACGGGCGCTCGGTCGCGCAACTCGACCTCCCGCCGAGCGAGTACTTCCGTCGTCAGGTGCGCGTGTCGTCGTTCGCGTACGAGCTGCCGACGAACATCGGCCGCCAGATCGGCGGCGACGACATCCTCATGTGCTGCAGCGACTACCCGCACTCCGAGGGGACGGCCGATCCGATCGCCGACTACGCGGGCATCGGACGCTTCGCGACGCGACCGGAGGACGCGCCCGCGTTCTTCGGCGACAACGTGGCCTTGCTCCTCGGCCGCTGATCCTTCCGGTCGCGCTCGCTGCGCTCGCCGCTCCATGACGCGGATTGGGAGCGGGCGGGGTCGCGTGCTCACTTCGCTCGCTGCTCGCCCGCCTACGCGAGCGCGGCTCGCACCGCGTCGAGTCCCGACAACAGCGCGTGGCGCCCGTCGGCGTCGAGCACCGCGAAGGCGGGGAGCACGAGCTCGTCGGTGAGCGTGTCGACGGCCGCGAGCTTGGCCCGCTCGACATCGGTGACGGCGGGCGCGTCGTCCGCCGTCCAGCCGAAGCTGCCGATGTCGGCGGGCCGGCGGATGAAGTGCGCGGTCTTCGCGTCGAGTCCCGACGCGCGCACCGCGAGCAGATGCGCGCTCCCGCGGTGCTCGCGCAGCACCGCGAGGAGCTGCATCGCACGTGCGGGCGCGTCGTCGGCGAGTGGTTGCGCGCGGGTGCCGCTGTAGAGCGTGAGGCCGACCGGGTCGGCCGCGTCGTTCACCGCCTTCGCCGCGCCGCAGAACCCGTCGAGATCCTCGATGCCCAACAGGCGCGCGCGACCGAGCGCCGCGCAGCAATTCCAGTATTCGTGCGCGGCCGCGGCCGGCGCGACCCGTTCGCGAGCCGACGTCCAGATGCGCTCGACGAGCGCAGGTGCGAAGTAGCCGAACGCGGCCTGCACGACCGGCCAGTCGACGTCGCCGAGCACCCCGCCGCGGCCGAGGAAGTAGAAGCGGAAGCCGTCGAGACCAAGCTCCTTGCCGCGAGCGAGGGTCTCGGGCGTGAAGTAGAAGGCCCACCCGAGATTGCCGATCATCGGCGAGGCGTGCGCGACTGTCTCCTCGGGCGTCACGGGTGGGAGTATGACCCGCATGCGCCGATCTCCGCGGTTGTTGCCGGCCGCACTCGTCGCGCTCGTCGCGCTCGCCGCGTGCTCGAGCAGCGCCAACGGCAACGGGCCCGACCTCACGACCGCACCGTCGACGACGGTCAGCGCGGCCGATGTCGCCGCGCAACCGTCGTCGGGTTGCCAGGCGAAGGTCAAGATCCTGCCCGGCGAGATCAAGGTGAACACGACCTCGAACGGCGCGCCGCGCTGGTACTGGCGACACATCCCGCCGTCGTACACGGGCCTGAAGCCGATGCCGCTCGTCATCGACCTTCACGGCTACTCGGAAGGCGCGACGATCCACACGAAGATGTCGATGCTCGGCCCGTTCGGCGACACGCACGGGTTCGTCACGCTCACGCCCGAAGGCAGCGGCACCGCGGTGCCACTGTGGAACACCGACCTGAAGTCCGACGACGTGAAGTTCATCGGCAACCTGCTCGACGAGGCCGAGCGGACGCTGTGCGTCGACCAGCGGCGCATCTTCGTCGCCGGGCTCTCGAACGGCGCGTTCATGACGTCGGCGGTCGCGTGCGCGTACTCGACGCGCGTCGCCGCGGTCGCGCCGGTCGCCGGCATTCGCGACATCAGTGGTTGCAAGTTCGCGCGGCCGGTGCCGGTGATGACCTTCCACGGAACCACCGACCCGTTCGTCGCGTACGGCGGCGGCCTCGGACCGAAGGCGCTCGCGCTGCCCTCGCCGGACGGCAAGGGAACGCTCGGCGGCTCGGGCGCGGCGACCAACCAGACCAAGGGTCCGTCGATCCCGCAGATCACCGCCGACTGGGCAAAGCGGAACGGCTGCGGCACGACGCCGAAGGCCACGAAGCTCACGAGCGACGTCACCACGATCACGTTCCCGTGCCCGGCCGGCGACGACGTCGTGCTCCAGCGGATCACGGGCGGCGGCCACGCGTGGCCGGGCTCGGCGTTCTCGCAGGCGATCGCGGGCACGGTCGGCAAGACGACCATGACGATCTCCGCCAACCAGCTCATGTGGACGTTCTTCGAGGCGCATCCGCTCCGCGGCTGAGCGCAGTCGACCTCGCGGCGCGGCCCCCGCGGCGTCAGGAGCGGCGAGCGGAGCGAGTGGGACCAGAGTCGTCGTGCGCGAGCACGATCTTGGCGAGCGACTTGGGCGCCACCAGCGTGTACGAGGTGCGCACCCACTCCTCGACGAGCTCCCACCGAGCCGCGTTCGCGCGCCCGACGACGACCGAGACCCAGCCGTGGCGGCCGAGGCCGTAGGCGGTCGGCTGCGCATCGGGATCGGTCGCGACGACCGCCGCGGCCTCCTCGACCGGCAGCTTGACGCTCATGCGGCTGACCGGGTGGTCGGTGAAGACGAAGTTCTTGTTCCGCACGCGGAACGTCGGCTCGCCGCCCCACGCCTCGATGTCGACCCGCTCCGCTTCGGGCAGCTTCGCGACGATGCGCTCGAGCCGTTCCATGTTCGTCATGACGGTGATCTTGCCAGCACGCACCCGACGCCGGCACTGACGGGTACGTGACGGCGACGCTTCGCGCGAGACTCCCGCCCCGTGCAGGAGCTCCTCGACCTCGCTGACGGCGCGCCTCGGCGCGCGGTCGTCGCCGGAGAGGTCGTCATCCGCGACGGCGCGCGCGGAGGCGTGCTGTACGTGTTGCTCTCGGGCAGCGTGCGCGTGGAGAAAGCCGGTGCGCTCGTCGCGACCGTCGCGGAGCCGGGCGCGTGCATCGGCGAGATGGCGTTGCTCCTCGACGGCGCCGCGACCGCCGACGTCGTCGCGGCGGAACCGTCGGTGCTCGCGGTCATCGACGACGCGGCGACGCGCCTCGACACGAACCCCGAGCTCGCGCTCGCGCTCGCGCGGCTGCTCGCGGCACGCTTGCAGCTGATGATGACGTACCTCGCCGACCTTCGAGCGCAGTACGCGGATCACGAAGGTGGGCTCGGCATGGTCGACACCGTGCTCGGAGCCCTCGCGCGCAGTTCCGGTCGTCGCAGCACGCTGGGGTCGGTCCGCGATCCCGACCCCGAGTACTAGGACTCACACGCGCGCGAGCGTCTGCTCCTCAACGCCGGCGAGCGACGTCCAGCGCGCGGTTCCGGCGACGGTGTCGATCTCGATGCACGTCGGGATCGGGCCGCGTTGCTGTCCCGCGTTGCACACGATCGTCGATCCGATTCGGTCGATCCAGCCGCCGCCGTTGGCGAAGGGGGACTGGTGCACGTGTCCCGAGAGCACGATCGCGGGTGCGTGCTCCGCGATCCACGTCACGAGGTCTTCGTCGCCGTAGTGCCGCTTGCCCGTCCAGCTCGTCGGTGAGGCGTCCGCGGGTGCGTGGTACACCCAGATCCACTGGCGGCCACCGACGCGTGCCGCGTCGACGCGCAGTTGCTCGTCGACCAGCTCGCGCGTGCGCGGCCCGTCCCACCAAGGGCACACGGTGATGAAGACGTCGTCGGTCGCGAGGTGCGAGCCGTCGACGAACACGCCGACGTCGCGCGCGGCGTCGAGCCAGCGCGCGGCCCGCTCGTCGAGCTGGTTCTCGCCGTTCAAATCGTGGTTGCCCGAGCACGCGACGACGGTCGTCTTCGCGGCGATGCGCGCGAGGTACTCGAGCACGACGGCGATCTGCGCGTCGGCGTCGACGATCGAGCCGATGTCGAGGAAGTCTCCCGCCATGACGACGACGTCGAGGTCACCGGCGACCGCGGTGACCCAGTCGAGCTGACGCAGCGAGTAGTGCAGGTCGGAGACGAGCAGGATCTGCATGGTCGGCGATGTTATGGGAGCCAATACGCTGCGGGCGTGGCCGAGCCCGAGATCGACGTCGTCCTGTTCGACCTCGGCGGGGTGCTCATCGAGTTCGGTGGCTTCGAAGCCATGCGGGTGCTCTCCGGCATCGACGACGACGACGAGATGTGGCGGCGCTGGCTCACCTGCCGCTGGGTGCGTGAGTTCGAGCGCGGACGCTGCACCGCGGACGCGTTCGCAACCGGCTTCGTCGACGAGTGGAGCCTCGAGATCACGCCGGCCGAGTTCCTCGACGAGTTCGCGACCTGGCCGGCCGGGGTGTTCGCGGGCGCCGACGAGCTCGTAGCCGAAGTGCGCGGGCGACTCCCGACGGGCTGCCTCAGCAACACGAACTCGATCCACTGGGACCAGAACTCCGGCCGGTGGCCGCTCCTCACCAGCTTCGACTTCCACTTCCTCTCGCACGAGCTGGGGGTGCTGAAGCCCGACCGCGACGTGTTCGACCGCGTCGCGGCGCAGCTCCCGGCACCGCCCGAGCGTGTTCTCTTCCTCGACGACAACGATCTCAACGTCGACGGCGCGATCGACGCCGGCTTTCGTGCCGCACGCGTGCGCGGTGTCGCCGAGGCCCGCGCCGCGCTGGTCGGTGCCCACGTCCTCGGTTGCTAGTGGTACTGCGTTACGGCGCTATGCGCCGATAACGCAGTACCACTACGCGGGGGGAGGGACGTACAGCTCGCGCGGGAGCTTGCCGTCCATCCAGACGAAGCGCTCGACCCGCTCGCGGATGCGCCAACCGTCGTCGGTGCGCACCAGCGCGTCCTCGTAGACACCGCCCATGAAGAAGAAGTGCAGCGGCCCTTCGCGCGTCGCCGCACCCATCGGGTTGTAGACGGCTGTGCGCGCGGTCGCGGTGTCGCCGGTGATCGTCACCTGCGAGTTGGAGAGCAGATGCTGCGTCGCCGGGAACGCGGCCAGCGACTCTGCGAGCCACGGCTTGATCTCTTCGCGTGAGCCCTTGATGCCGCCGGTCGCGGTGTAGTCGATCTGCGCGTCGGGTGTGAAGACGTGGTCGAGGTCGTCGAAGTTCTTGTCGTCGATCGCCCATGCGTAGCGGATCAACAGGTCGTCGATCGCGAGCCGATCGTGGATCTCGTGCAGCTCTGCGTGATCGCTCACGACAGCGGCTTCGGCTCCGCGGCGTCGGGCTTGCAGTTGATCGCGAGCGTGAACTTCGTGGTGACGACGGGTTGGTTCGTCTTCTCGTTCCGCCACGTCGTCTCGGTGACGTAGAACTCGAGCTTGCCGCCGTCGCTCTTCGCCTTCTCGTATACGTCGGAGATCACGCCGTCGCCGACGAGCACGTCGCCGACGTGCGGCCACTGGCCGCCGTGGTACTCGAACTCCTGCTCGCCGTGCAGGATCGCGCGGCCCTTGCCCCGCAGGTTCTCGATCGGCAGGCCCGCGGCGCCGCCCTGGCCCATCGAGCCCCAGTACGGCATCACGAACGGGAACGTCGGCGGCACCGGCGCGGCGTCGCCGTCGGAGTAGACGGAGTCGTCGTCCAAGAGCGCCTGCGCGAACACGCGCACCGGACCCCGCTCGATCACGACCTTCTGCGTGCCGAGGGCACGCCCCTTCAGTTGATCGAGTGCCAAGGTCTTCTCTCCTCGCGTGGTGCCGTCCGAAACGGCCGCAGGCTACTGCCGGCGGGCGCGCCGACGCACAAGCGGCTCACTCCGCCTGCGTAACCGCCCGCGCGACCTCGGCCCAGCGCCCGCGGATCTCGGGATGACGCTCCCAGGACGCGGTCGCGAAGTAACAGATCACGCGGTCGGCCTGACCGCGGTAGCGCTCGACGATCGCGTCGGCGAGCGTGTCCCACGTCGCTTCGAGCGCGTACACCTGCAGCATCTCGTCGGTGATCGTCGCGGCCATGTCCGGGATGTCGCCGCGCGCCTGCAACTCGTGCAAGCGCTCCGCCGTGCCCGGCCAGCCGTGCAGCTCGAACACTCGTCCGTACGTGCGCGTCGAGCCGTAGAACGCGAGCTGCATTCGCGCTCGCTCGCGCCACGGGGCGCGCTCCTCTTCGGTGTCGCCGACGATCGTGAGCAACGGGCACACGAACGCGATCTCGCTCGCGTCGCGACCCGCCTTCGCAGTGCCCGCGGCGACCGCGGGGCGTACGACCTCGTCGAGGTATCGCACCGAGTGGAACGGGTGCACGTGCACGCCGTCGGCGACCTCGCCGATCATCGTGCACATCCACGGGTTCACCGCCGCGACGTAGACGGGCGGGTCGGCCGGCGCGATCGGGCCCGGCGACCACATGTCGGGCAGCAGCGACAGCGTGTAGTAGTCGCCGGCGAAGGCGAGCTTCTCGGTGCCGCGGAAGGCGCGGAACGCGGCCTTCACCGCGAGCACGTATTCGCGCATGCGCGGGCCGGGATGCGCGAACGTGCTCGAGTAGCGCCGCTCGACGTGCGCCTTCACCTGCGTGCCGAGCCCGAGCACGAAGCGGCCGTTCGTCGCCTCCTGCAGCTCCCACGCGACCTGCGCGCTCACCATCGGGCTGCGCGGGAAAGCGACGCCGATCGCGGTGCCGACGTCGAGCGCGTCGGTCGCGAGCGCGGCCGCGGTGCAGAGGTTGTATGCAGACCGTCCGCCCTCGGTGAGCCAGAGTCCCGAGAAGCCGGTGTCCTGCACTTCGCGGGCGAGGTCGTGGATGCGACGGATCGGTAGCCCGCCCGACATCGCGTCGAGCTTGAGTGTGACCGTCACGCGAGCAGCTCCTCGAGCAGGCCGACCGAGTCGAGGTCCTCGATCGCGGTGGTGGTGCGCAACATCGCGCCGTGGGCGCGCGCCTCGGGCTGCCAGCGGCCGCCCATCGCGGCCGTCGACACCGCCGAGTTCCACGAGTACACCGCGTACAAGCGGTACTGCGCCCACACGCGATCGCCGTCGAGCGCGATGCCGGCGGTCGCGAGCTCGGCGCGGTAGAGGTCGAGCCAGCCGCGCTCGTGCGCGCGGCGGACGTCGGTCGGCACCGAGTTGCAGATCACGTAGGCGACGTCCCACATGCCGTTCTTGGCCATGAGCATGCCCCAGTCGAAGAACCCGGCGCGCCCGTCGTCGACGAACAGGTTGCCCATGTGCGGGTCACCGTGCGCCAGCGTGTGCGGCGGCGCGGCCCACAGCTCCGCGATGTCGCGCGCGCGGTCGATGTAGAGCTCGCCGAGCGCGCGGTACGCGGGCGGCATGTCGGCCGCGAACTGGTCGAGGGCCATCTTCATGAAGCGACCGCCGCTGCCGAACGCGATGCGCATCCCCTGCGACACCCAGTCGTGGCGCGCGGTGAGATCGGCGTGCTCCCAGAAGCACGCGTGCAGGTGCGCGAGCTCGCACACGATCGAATCGACGACGGAGACGACGTCGTCGTCGGTCGGACGCGGGAAGCGGCAACCCGACGCTTCGAGGTCCTCGAGCAGCATCACGTAGCGACCGTCGTCGTCGACGTCGGCGTGCAACACGCCGGGGATGCGCACGGGCACCGACTCTGCGAGGTCGCGGTAGAAGCGCGCCTCGGCCGTTCCGAGGCCGGTACGCGCGACGAACTCGCGCTGGCGCTCGTCGAACGGTGGCAGCTTCACGAAGACGCTCGCGGGGAGGAACTCGTCCTCGCCTCCGCCGTAGGTGAGCGCGAGGCGGGCGCGACCAGTGGTTCCCGAGTGCGCGTCGAGCACGTCGACCGCGACGACGTCGAACTGCGTGACCGCGGAGATCCACTCGGGTGTGACGTCGGCGACGTCGACCGGGATCGCGGGCGCGGGCGGCACGGGCGGGAGCGTAGGTCGGCGTCAGCCGGCGCGCGGAGGGCCGCCGTCGACGAGCGCACGGCTGTCGGCGAGCGCGTCGAACGGCCGGATCGCGGCGAGCCACCAGGTCGCGCCGGCGTCGGCGTACGCGGTGAGGTCGCGACTCGCGGTCTCGTCGCTCGCCAGCGCGATCGCGAACGGTGCCGTCGTTTCGCGCTGCTCGGCGACGACGGCTCGCAGTGCCGCGACATCGTCCGGTGTGTGCGCGCCGAGCGGAACGACGCCGTCCCAGCGCGCGGCGCGGCGCAGGGGTGCGCGCGCGGGCCAGCGCGCGGCGCACCAGATCGGAACGCGCGGCTGCTGCACGGGGCGGGGCCTCTGCACGACGTCGTCGACGCGGTAGTGCTCGCCCGTGAACGACACGCGCTCGCCGGTCCACAACTGCGTGATGATCGTGAGCGCCTCGTCGAGTTGCGCGGCGCGCGTTCGGTCGTCGGTCGCGGGCTCGGAGAATGCGGTGAACTCTCGGTAGTGGTCCGTTCCGATGCCGGCGCCGAGAACGGTGCGCCCGTTCGCGAGCCGGTCGAGCGTGGTCGTCTCGCGCGCGACCTTCCACGGTCGTCGTCGCGGCAGTGGGGTGACGAGCGGACCGAGCACGAGCCGGCTGGTCGTCGCCGCGATCGCGCCGAGTGCGACCCACGGATCGCACGCGTCCGGATCGTTCGCGTGCATCACGTGGTCCCAGAGGAAGAACCCGTCCCAACCCGCGAGCTCGGCCCGTTGCGCGAGGTCGACGAGCGTCTGTGGATCGCCGAGCGCGCCGAGCTGGGGGACGTGGACCCCGAACTGCACGCGCGCTACGACCCGGAGTCCGACCGGATCGACGCAACCTTCGCGACCGTGCCGTCGTGTTTCAGCTTCGCGAGCCCGGTGTCGCCGTCGCGTACGTACGCGTCGAGGAAGTCGAGCGTGGTGTTCTCGACGACGCGCGCCGACGCGTTGTTCTCGCCGTCGAACGCGCCGCCGTGGTCCTGCCCGAACAGCGTGACGAGGAACTTCGGTGTCTCCGCCGCGTTGAACGCGTCGACACTCGCCTTGTAGGGCACGGTCTTGTCGGCGTCGCCGTGCTCGAGGAGCAGCGGCACCGTGATGCCCTTGAAGAACTCCGGCGTCGCATCGCCGCCGCCGGTCAACGAGATCACCGCGCGCTCGCGCGTCTCGTGATCGGCGATCAGGTACGCGGTGCGCAGCGTCGTCAACGCGCCGAGCGACTTGCCCGCGAGCGCGATCGCGTGCGGATCGAACTCACCCGCGAGCCGGCCCGACTTCGCCGCCGACGCGTTCAGGAGCTGCGTGAGCACGAAGCGGACGTCGCCCGGTTGCGACGAGAAGTCCGCGATCGTGCTGCCACCCGGCGCGCTGTGGTTCGACAGCGGGAACACGGGCGCGGCGACCGCGTATCCGGCCTGCACCCAGGTGCCGTACAGGCCTTCGTAGTTGGTGCCGGTGCCGTCGATCCCGGTGCTGAAGACCACGAGCGGCAGCGGGCGCGGCGCGCCGACCGGGATCGACACGACCGTCGGCAACGTGCGGGTCGAGGCGCCCGCATACGAGCCGTTGCGCGGCGTCGGACGCGAGTGGTCGACGTACGTCACCGTGAACTGGTCGATCTTGTACGGCGGCTGCGCGGCGGCCGTCGTCGTCGGCTTCGAACCGCGCTTGCCCGAACCCGAGCTCGAGCACGCCGCGATCCCCACCACCAGCGCGACCGCGACGCCCGCGCGTACCCACCGTTCCGTTCGCATGGGCGAACTCTACGGTCGCGCTCCCTTCGCTCGCCGCTCCGTGACGCGGGCTGGGAGCAAGCGAGGTCGCTCGTTCGCTTCGCTCACCGCTCGAGCCGCTCGAGTTCCCGCTTCGGTGG
>DATBAK010000101.1 GCA_036271555.1 Acidimicrobiia bacterium | reverse complement strand
TCAGCTTGTCGCCATCGGACTTCACGGTGTAGTGCGCGGGCATATCCGGGCCGGTCGAGAACGGTACGGCGAGAGCGGCGATGCTCCGGCCGTCCCCGAGATCGGTGAGCAGCGCGGATTCCTCGCCGATGGCCAGCAGCGCCGTCGTCGCCACGACGGCACTACCCAGGTACGGCACCGGCGCGACCGCACGACCCAGCTCTTCCAGCACGACCGCCGCTTCGCGGTAGGAGGCACCCGCGCCGCCCTGCGCTTCCGGGATGATCAGTGCGGCGAGCCCGAGTTCGGTCGCGAGCGTGCGCCACAGCGCGAGATCGTAGGTCGAGTCGGTCTCGGTGCGCGCCCGGACGTCGGCGGCCGGGAGGCGATCCTGCAGCAGCGAACGTACGCTGGCCCGCAGCTCCTCTTCCACCTCGGAGTAGAGCAGATCGGTCATCGGGGCAGATCCTTCCAGGCGACGTCCTTGTCGATGCGCGGCTCGGACGGGAGACCGAGCACCCGCTCCGCGATGATGTTGCGCAGGATCTCCGAGGATCCGCCTTCGATCGAGTTGCCCTTGGCGCGCAGGTAGCGATAGCCGGGCGAGCGGCCGAAGAAGTCCACCGCCGTGCTCCGGCGCATCGTCCAGTCGTCGTGGCGCAGGCCTTCCTCGCCGTTCAGTTCGAGTTCGAGCCCGGAGATCTGCTGCATCAGGCGGGCGAAGACCAGCTTCGAGGCGGAACCTTCCGGGCCGGGCTGACCGGCGGCGAGCGCCTGGACCAGCCGGATGCCGGTGAGCCGGGCGGCTTCGGACTGCACCCAGAGCTGAAGGACGGCGTCCTGCCCGGCCGGCGTACGCACCTCGGGCCGTTTGCGCCACGTATCGGCGAGAATGCCGATCATGCCGAACTCGCGCGGCTGGATGCCACCGCCGATCGAGACGCGCTCGTTCATCAGCGTGGTCTGCGCGACCTTCCAGCCCTCGCCGACCTCGCCGAGCCGATCGGTGTCCGGGATCCGCACGTCGGTCAGGAAGACCTCGTTGAACTCGGCTTCGCCGGTGATCTGGCGGAGCGGACGCACGTCGACCCCCGGAGCGTGCATGTCGAGCGCGAAGTACGTGAGGCCGCGGTGCTTGGGCACATCGGGATCCGTACGGGTGACGAGCATGCCGCGGTCACCGAGGTGCGCGAGCGTGTTCCACACCTTCTGCCCGTTCACGACCCACTCGTCGCCGTCGCGCACGGCGCGCGTCGACAGTGACGCGAGGTCGGAGCCCGCGCCGGGCTCGCTGAACAACTGGCACCACACCTCTTCGCCGGTGAACAGCGGACGCAGCAGCTTCTTGCGCAGCTCCGGCGATCCGTGCGTGACGATCGTCGGCGCCGCGAGGAACATGCCGAAGAAACGACCACTGCTCGGGCCACGCGCGCCGGCCTCGCGCAACTTCGTGTCGACGACGCGTTGCAGCTTCGGGTTCATGCCGAGCCCGCCGTCGCCCTCGGGAAAGCCGACCCACGCGAGGCCCCGGTCGAACTGCACGCCGCGGAACTCGAACGGATCGGTGGTGCGCGGATCGAAGTCGTTGATCAACCCGAGCACGAGGTCGTCGACGGTGGCTTCGTCGGCGCTGGTCGCAGTGAGTGCCGCATCGGTCGTCGTCATCGCGGTCGAGCGTAACCTTCTCCTGCTCGAGCGATCCTCCGGAGGCACCGCGATGAACGGTCCCGGCGCCCTGTCCGCCGCGGTGCTCGGCTATCTGATCGGCTCGTTCCCGTCGGCCGACGTCGCGAGCCGGCTCGCGATGAGCAACGCGATCGACCTGCGTACCCTCGGCAGCGGCAACCCGGGCGCGACGAACGCCGCGCAGGTGCTCGGGAAGCAGTGGGGTGCGATGGTCCTCCTCGTCGACCTCGGCAAGGGTGTCGGCGCGGTGTTCGTCGGGCGCGCGCTCGGCGGCGACGCGGGCGCGTACGTCGCCGCGGTCATGGTCGTCGCCGGGCACATCGTTCCGCCGTGGAGCCGCTTCCGCGGCGGCAAGGGGATGGCGACGGTCGGCGGCGTGGTGCTCGCGGTGCTCCCGCTCTACTTCCCGTTCGCGGTCGCGCTGGCCGCCGCGTTCGCGTTCGGCACCCACCGCACCGAGCTCGCGGCACGGGTGTCGGCGGTCGCGTTGGTCACGGCCGCGATCGTGTGGACGGTCGCGTCGTGGCCGAACGGATGGGGGCCGGCGCCCGGCGGCGGACTCGTGGCATTCGCGATCGCGGACGCACTGCTCATCGTCGTGAAGTTCGCACTCGCACGCGCGCCGGAGCCGGCAAGCTGACGATGCTCGCCGCCGCGAGTGCGCCCGACCTGCTCTACGCGCGCCAGCAGATGGCGCTGTCGCTCGGTTGGCACATCGTCATCGCCTGCACCGGGATGGCGTTCCCCGTGATCGCGGTCTTCGCAGAGTGGCGCGGGCAGCGCACGGGCGACCCCGTGTACACGCAGCTCGCGCGGTCGTGGTCGAAGGCGCTCGCGGTGCTCTTCGCGATCGGCGCGGTGTCGGGCACGATCCTGTCGTTCGAGTTCGGCATCCTCTGGCCGCGCTGGATGTCGACGTACGGCGACGTGATGGGGCTGCCGTTCGCGATCGAGGGGTTCGCGTTCTTCACCGAGGCGATCTTCGTCGGCATCTACCTGTACGGCTGGGATCGTCTGCCGCCGCGCGTCCACCTGTGGAGCGGGATCCCGATCGGGATCGCCGGACTCGCGTCGGCCTTCTTCGTCGTGGCCGCGAACGGCTTCATGAACACGCCGACGGGATTCAAGGTCGTCGACGGGAAGATCGTCTCGGTGCACCCGTGGGCCGCGATGTTCAACACGTCGTTGTGGCCCGAGGCGACGCACATGATCCTCGCCGCGTTCATCGTCACCGGCTTCCTCGTCGCGATGCCGCACGCGCTCGCGCTGCTGCGCGGGTCGCGCGATCGCTACCGCCGCATCGGTTTCCTCATCCCGTTCGCGATCGCGTGCGCAGTCGTGCCGCTGCAGATCGTCGCGGGCGACTGGGCCGCTCGGCACGTCGCGGTGCACCAGCCCGTGAAGCTCGCGGCGATGGAAGGGCTCGGCAAGACGACGCGCGGCGCACCGATCCACATCGGCGGCTTCTACACCGACGGGCACGTCCGCTTCGGGATCGAGATCCCGGACGCGCTCTCGTTCCTCGCGTTCCATCACACCAACGCGGTCGTGCAGGGACTCGAGTCGGTGCCGCCCGCGGACCGACCGCCCGTGAACGTCGTGCGGTTCGCGTTCCAGACGATGGTCGGGATCGGCACCGCGATGCTCGGGCTCGGCATCTGGCTCATGCTCGCGTGGCGCAAGCGGCGTGATCTCCCGCGCTCACGTTGGTTCTACCGACTTGCGCTCGTTGCCGGGCCGGCCGCGGTCGTCGCGCTCGAGTGCGGATGGATCACGACCGAGGTCGGTCGTCAACCATGGATCGTGTACAACCTGATGCGCACGCGCGACGCGGTGAGTACCGCGTCGGGACTGCGCTACGGCTACTTCCTGCTGATCGTCGTGTACACCGCGCTCACGGTCGGGGCGATCACCGTGCTGCGGCGGCTCTCCCGTGAGAGTGGCGAGCCGCGAGCGAAGCGAGGAGGCGACCTCGACGGCTCCCATCCCGCGTCGAGTCGCACGCGCGCAGCGAGCGCGACCGGAGAAGCACCGTGAGCCTCGCGGTCGCCGTCGCGGTGGTGATGTTCGTCGGTATCACGCTCTACGCGCTGTTCGCGGGCGCCGACTTCGGCGGCGGGTTCTGGGATCTCTTCGCCGGCAGCGCGGAGCGCGGTGCCGACGCGCGCGCATTGATCGAGCACTCGGTCGCGCCGGTGTGGGAAGCGAACCACGTGTGGCTCATCTTCGTCCTCGTCGTGCTCTGGACCGCGTTCCCGCGCGCGTTCGGGCCGATCATGTCGACGCTCGCGATGCCGCTCACGCTCGCCGCGATCGGCATCATCCTGCGCGGCTCGGCATTCGCGTTCCGCAAGGCGTCGATCCCCGTCGAGACGCGCCGATTCTTCGGCGCGGTGTTCGCGCTGTCGTCGGTGCTCACGCCGTTCTTCCTCGGCGCGGTCGTCGGCGGCGTCGCGTCGGGACGCGTGCCCGCGACCGGCACCGGTTCTCTCCTCCGCAGCTGGGTGAACCCGACATCGATGCTGGGCGGCGCGATGGCCGTCGTCGTCTGTGCGTTCCTCGCCGCCGTGTACCTCAGCGCCGATGCCGCCGCGCGCGGCCGCGCGGATCTCACCGACTACTTCGCGCGCCGCGCGATCGGCGCGGGTGTGGTCGCAGGCGTCGTCGCCGCGGTCGGTGTCGTCGTGTTGCACGCGGACGCGCGCCACCTCTTCCATCACCTGACCGGTCGCGCGCTTCCGTTCTTGCTGCTCTCGGTCGCGGGCGGGTTGGGCACGCTCGCGTTGGTGCGCGCACGGCAGTTCGGCATCGCGCGCCTCTCGGCCGCGCTCGCGGTCGTCGCCGTGCTCTGGGGCTGGGCCGCGGGTCAGTACCCGTACCTCATCGTCGGCCGGCTCACGATCACCGCCGGGCAGGGCGCGCACGCGACCCTCGAGGCGTTGCTCGGCGCGGTGGTGGTCGGGCTGCTCGTGGTCGCCCCCGCACTCGCCTGGCTGCTCCTCCTCACGCGCCGCGGCGAGCTCGTGGAGGAAAACGCCCACCAGAATTGATCCAAGGCGGGTCGCGCTGCGAACGAGTGTCTGATGAGCGCCAACGCGGGGTTGACGGCCGGGGGCACACGCCTTCCGGTACCGACCGGGCGGGGTTTCCGGTGGAAGCGATGGTGAGCGCGCTCGCGACGGCGGAGCGGGTGCGCGCGGAAGTCGAGCGCCTACCGGCCGGAGCAGGCGGAAGCGATCAGGCTGGCGTCCTTCGGGGGGACGACATATGGGCAGGTGGCAATCGAGCTCGGGATTCCCGAGGGCACGGCGAGGTCTCGCCTGCGCCTCGGACTCGCACGGATCGCGGCCGCCCTCGAGGGAAATGGAGTCGACCAGTGGATCTGAACAACCGCGAGGAATTCGACGAGATCGTCGCCGCCTTCGCGCTCGACGCGTGCGATGTCGACGAGACGGATGCCGTCGAGCGCTTCATCGCCGCGCACCCCGACGCGGCAGTGGTTCACGTCGCGCACGCGCACGGAGCTCGCGGTCCTCGTCAGCGCGTTCGAGATCTGGACGCACACCGACGACATCCGGCGCGCGATCGGCCGGCCGCTCGACACGCCGTCGGCGGCCGCGCTGCACACGATGGCCGTGGGCTCGACGACGATGGTGCCTTCCGCGTTGGCCGCGAGCGGCCGCGACCGTGCGGGTCGTACGGCGCGCATCGAGCTCACCGGTCCGGGCGGTGGCACGTGGACGGTGCCGATGAGGGTCGGCGGCGACGTCGGTACGCCTGACGTTGCGATCACGTTGTCGGCGGTCGAGTGGTGCCGGCGCTCAGCGAGCGGCTCGAGTCGGACGAGCTCGACATCGAGATCGAAGGCGATCGTCGGCTCGCCGACGATCTCGTCGGCGCGGCACGCGTCTTCGCGCGGCTCTGATCGACCCGACCGCGCGCCCGGTGAGTCGGCTGGGTTCGACCTGAGGGCGCCGGCGCCGACGCGCGCGGCGAAAGGCTAGGGTCGGCGTGGGCTGCGCGCGGTGGTACGCGACCCCACACGCGGATCCCGCGCGCGGCCCACTTTTCCTCGCTTCTTGCGCCTCAGGCGCGCACGACCACACGATCGGGCGCGGCTGATGTCTCGCGGCGCGCCGCACGGTCGACGAGTACCGCGCCCACGGTGTCGGCCGTCTCGTGCGCGAGCGCGAAGTAACGGCGGACGCGTCGGCGCGACCAGCGCTCCGGATGGCGCGCGACCGGTCGCACGGTGACGCACGTCGCTTCCGGCGACCACATCGACACTTCGATGTCGACGTTCGCAACGGTGCTCCCGCGTGGCGAGAGTGCGGTCGCGCGGCCGCACCACGTCGGCTGCGCCTGGTAGCGGCTGAACGGCGGAACCGGCTGCAACGGCTCGCGCAGCACGACCGAACCGGTGTCGCCGAGGTCGAGTCGCCGGGACGCAACCAAGGGTGCGCGGTCGGCGAGACCGCGTTGCACCGCGGTGAGCGGCAGGTTCACGCGGCGTTGCAGGACGAAGCTGTACGCGTCGTAGTTCATCAGGTGCTCCAGATCGCCGAGGGGGGGTGCGATCGATCACCGTCAGCATCGTCAACCGCCGTTGCGGTCGGGAGTCATGCAGGCGACATCCGCATGACGGGTCGCTGAGATCCGGATGACAACGTGTCCGGCGTCACACCATCGCGTTCGTGGCGGTCGCAACGAGCGCGGCGAACTGCTCCGGAGCCGTGACCGCGGGCAGGTGGCCGGTGTCGAGCCGGAACACGGTCGGTTGCTGCGGCAGGTGCGTGAGCATCTGCTCCTGCGTCGCGGTCGGGATCGGGCGATCACGTTCGTTCACGACGTAGGCGACGGGCACGGGCGCGGCCTGCGACCACCGCACCGGTTGGAAGTAGTGGTGCACGGTGTCGGGAACGCAGCGCACCGGATCGAGCACGAACGCGAGCGTCTCGTCGTCGAGCGGATCGCCGCCGTAGGAATTGCGGAACGCTTCCGGATCGGGCGGCGGGCCGGGCAACGTGATGACGGTCCCGTTCTGCTTCGCGGCTTCGACCGATGCGACGAGACCCTCACGGTGGCGCGGCTTCATGCAGTCGATGCCGAGACCACCTTCGACCGGTACGAGCGCGGCGTTCAGCACGATGCCGGCGACGCGCGTGCCGAGACCGGCGACGACTCCGGGCACGACGAGCCCGCCCGACGAGTGCGCGACGATCACGAGCGGGCCGTCGATCTTCGCGTCCTCGACGTCGCGTACGACCGACGCGACCTCGTCGTCGACGCTCAGCGTGCCGAAGTCGGCGGGCTTGCCGTTGCGACCGGGGAGGTCGATCGCAAACGCGGGACGATCGAGCAACGGCACGGCGCGGTCCCAGAACCGTGCGGTCGAACCGCCGCCGTGGATCAGCAGGTAGGTCGCGTCGATCGTCATGCCCCGCGCGCCGGCCGCAGCGAACCGATGCCGAGGCTGCCGTCGTTTCGACGCGGGGTCGCGAGCGGATTCGTCGTTGATGGCGCGATCCGGGTCAGGGTGTTGTGGTCGACGTGCTTGAAGGGCTCGTCGCGACCGGGGATCTCGAGCACACCTTCTTCTTCGTACGACCACTTGCCATCGTCGTGCACGGTCACGTGCATGCGGTAGCTGAGTGTGCGAAACGATCGGTCGAGGAACGGGTTGGAGAGAATGCCGTACGTCTCCGACCCCACCGCCGCGTTGACCTCGAACTCGCGCGCGTCGGCGTCGGCGGCGCCGCCGGCGAGCAACACCTGGCCGCGCGGGATCGCGAGCGTCAACGTGATCGTCGACGTTGCGGGTTCCCAGAGCCAGTAGCCGACCTGGTCGTGGAAGGTCTCGATCTCGCCCGGTTTCACGATGTGGGTGTGGTACCGGAGGCCGTAGAACAACTGCGGTCCGTTGGTCTGGCGGTCGATCGGCTCGAGCTCGTATCGCTCATCGAAGCCGTCGCGCTCGGTGCCCTCCGCGACCGGATGTTCGTCGGCACCGTTGACGCCGCGCCACGTTCCCGCGAGCGGCGCGAGCGGGCCGAGGTTCGCAAGGGTGTCGTCGTCGCCCACGGCTTCGGTGTAGATGTCGACGCCGTAGTCGTGCGCGGTCTCCGTCACGGCGCCGAACCGTAGTTGACGACGGCCGCGAACCACCGAGGTCGCTACGGTCTTGCGCGGTGACCGAATTTCCGCGCGTGGAGCGGCTCGACGCGCGTGCGGCCGTCGCCCGGATCCGCGCCGCGGGCGGTCCCGAGCTCGCGGTCGTCGGTCCGCTGGAAGGCGGATCGGTCGGCGCCGCGATCGTGCGCGCGCGACGGTCGTCGACCACCTGGTCGAGTTCTCGTTCCCGCCGTTCTGCCCGCGCGTTCGCGGCAAGGATGGCGGGGATGACGGATGCCGACGCGGAAGCGCCCGCGCTGGTACTCGTGACCGGGCTGCAGGGCACGGGTAAGTCGGCGGTCGCGGGTGGGATTGCCCGGGAGTTGCACCTGCCGTTGCTCGCGTGGGATTGGCTGATGGCCGGGCTCACGTCGTTCGAGCCGGTGCAGGACGCGTTTCGCGCGATGGGTCGTGAGGAGTATCGGCGCGCGGGTTGGGTGCAGCTTCTCCAACTCGCGCGTCTCCAGCTGATGCACGGAACCAGCGTGGTGATCGACGGTCTTGCCCGCGCCGGAGAGGTCGAAGGTGTGCGCGCACTTGCCGACGAGCTCGGTGCGCGGTCCCTCGTGGTGTTGACGTCGTGTACTGACGTCGACGTGCAGCGGGCGCGAATCGAGGGCCGACGGCGCGACATCCCCGGCTGGTACGAGCTGACGTGGGAGCACGTCGCGCAGACGAGGACGCGCTGGATCGGCCTGCCCGATGTCGATCTCGAAGTCGACGAGCGCGGCTCGATCGCCGAGCACATCGCGGCCGTGGTGGCGCGACTCGCGCGTTGATGCGCCGCCCTCGAGTTGCGGGCCGGGTCGCTACGGACCGGTCGGCGCGCCGCCCTCTTCGGCCGCCGCGGCCTCGGCGACGTTGTTCGCCTCGATCTGCTTCTCGAGGTCGGTGATCTCGATGATCTTGGCGGTGATCTGCGCGTCGCCGTCGGCCGCCGCGGTGCCGCGGCGCTGGGTCACGACGATCTCACCGATCTCCTGGAGCAGCGTCTCGACCTGCTTCGCGAGCTTGCGGTCCTCGAGCTTCTCCTTGCCGACCTCGGTCGCGTGCTTCGCCTGTTCGGCCGCCTTGCCGGCGACGTCCTTGACCTTGTCGAGCAGACCCATGGGTGCACCTCCGCGCGCCGCACCGGCGCCGCCGTGGACTGGTCCGCCCGAGAGTAGTGGCGCCTCAGGCGCGAAGCGTCAGGCCCCGATAGCCGTCGACGAAGCCCGCCGCCCGCAACGCGGGCGCGAGCAGTGACTGGCGGGCCGGGCCGTCGTCGATGCGCTGGAGTTGCAACGCGCCGACGCGTCCTTCCTTCGCCGCGCGCACGATCGCCTCGATCCACACCGTCGGATCGGGGGCCGCGCCGTCGTCGCCGGGCTCGCGGGCGAACGTCAGCATTCCTCGACCGCCGCGATCGAGATAGGCCGCGAGCTCACCGTCGACGAGCACCGCGTACGCGCCCGCGGCGCGCGCCGGCCGGCCCGCGCTCTCGGGCCACGCGATCGCGGCGCCGTAGGGCTGCGCGGGATCGGTCGCGCCGAGCACGAAGGCGCGCGTCTCGTCCTGGGGTTGGCGTTCCGACCGCAGTCGCTCGACCGCGCCGCCGAGCGCGAACTGCGCGGCGCCGAGGGTCGCCACGAACCAACCGCGCCGGATGCGACCCGAGTCCTCCAGCGCGCGCAGTACGGGGTACACCGCCGCGTAGCCGCCCGCGACCCCTTCCGACTTCACGCCCTCGCGCGTCACGATCCCGTGCCGCTCGAGCAGCTGCAACGCGAGGGCGTGCGCGGCCTCGGTCGCGGAGGGCGCCGGCTCGCGCAGCGGGGCGACCAGCGACCAGCGCCCCGCCGCGGCGGGCGGTCCGAGTCGTGAGAGGCGCCCCACCTGCGGCCGGCGCGCGGTCGCGGTCGACCGGCGCTTCGCCCGGCGCGGCGCCCGCAGCGGACCGAACGTGTCGTTCGTGACCTCGCCGGCCCAGACCAGATCCCACAACGCGTCGAGCAATGCCTGTTGCTCCGGGTTGCCGGCCGCGACGAGGAGCTCGGGCCAGAACGACGCGCCCGCGCTCCGCAAGCGCTCACGGATCGCCTCGTGCAGCGGATCGGAGGGCGGATCGCTCGTGCTCATCGGCGGCAGCAGCAGACGCACGCGGTCGCGGAAGCAGAGCCGCACGCGGCCGTCGTCGTCGCCGAGCGGACCCGCGCCGATCCACACGAGCTCGCCCGCCGCGCAGAGCTCGTCGAGCATCGCGGGCCGGTAGCCGTCGACGCGCGCGGGCAGCACATCGCGTTCGAGCACCGACGCGGGGATCGCCGCGCCCTGCAGCTGCTCGATCGCGGCGACGAGTGAGTCCGTCCCGCGCCGGCCCTGACCGACGCCGTGCCACGCGGGCAGGAACCGCGCGAACGTCGCGGGATCGACCGGCTCGACTTCGCGTCGCAATGCGGCGAGCGAGCGGCGCCGCACGACGCGCAGCACGCCGTCGTCGCACCACTCCGCCGACGCGCCACCGGGCCGGAACTCGCCGGCGACGACGCGGCTCTGGCCCTCGAGTCGGCGCAGCGACTCGAGCACGCGCTCGGACGTCGTGCCCAGCCGGCCCGCGACCTCGTCGACGGTGAACGGACCGTGCGTGCGCGCGTAGCGGGCGACGAGCTCGTCGAGCGGGAACGGGACCGGATCGGTGAACGCGGCGGGAAGTCCCTGGGTGATCGCGACGCCGAGACCGTCGCGGAGGCGGGCGGCGTCCTCGGCGGCGGCAATGCGGTCGACGCCGGCGACCCGCACGCGCATCGCGCGCCGCTGCGTCACGAGCGAGTCGATCCATCCGGCGAGGGTCGTGGCGTCGATCGAGTCGTCCGTCCGGGCGCGGATCTCGTCCTCCGACAGGTCGCCGATGTCGCGCAGCAGATCGTGGAGCCCGTCGAGCGAGCGCGCGTGGCGCGTCGGCACGAGGTGTTGGAGCTCGAGCTCGAGTTGGGCGAGCGCCTCCGGATCGAGCAGCTCGCGCAGCTCCTCGGCGCCGAGCAGCTCGCGCAACAGGTCGCGGTCGAGCGCGAGTGCGGTCGCGCGGCGTTCGGCAAGGGGCGCGTCGCCGTCGTACATGCCGACCGCGATCCACGCGAAGAGCAGTGACTGCGCGAACGGCGATGCGCGACGCGTCTCCACCGGGACGACGCGCACGTGCCGCGACTGGATCTGGGTCAGCACCTCGCGCGCGCCCGAGATATCGAACACGTCGCGCAGGCACTCACGCGTCGTCTCGAGCAGCATCGGGAAGGCCGGATAGTTGGCCGACACCGCGAGGAGGTCGGCGGCCCTCTGTCGTTGCTGCCAGAGCGGTGTGCGCTCTCCGGGCCTACGACGGGGGAGCAGCAACGCGCGCGCCGAGTTCTCGCGAAAGCGCGACGCGAACAACGACGTCGCCGGCAGCCGCTCGACGACGAGGTCCTCGATCTCGTCGGGCGGCACGAGCAGCGCGTCGAGCGGGACGTCGTCGACTGCTTCCGGCAGCCGCACGACGATGCCGTCGTCGGTCCACACGGTCGTCGCGGCGAGGTCCATCCGTTCGAGGCGGGCCTCGATCGCGAGCGCCCACGGCGCGTGCACGCGTGAGCCGAACGGCGTGAGGATGCAGAGCCGCCAGTCGCCGATCTCGTCGGGAAAGCGCTCGACGACGATCGTGCGATCGTCCGGCACCGCGCCGGTCGCCTCCGCCTGCTCGTCGAGGAACTGGAGCAGGTTCGACGTCGCCTTGTCGTCGAGGCCGTCGGCCATCAGCCGCAGCTCGGCATCCGCGCGCGGCATCCCGCGCAGCTCGCGCACCATGCCGCCGAGCGCGCGGCCGAGCTCCAGCGGCCGCGGCGGCTTCTCGCCCTTCCAGAACGGCATCTTCTCGGGCTGGCCGGGCGCGGGGGTGACGACGACGCGGTCATGCGTGATCTCCTCGATGCGCCACGTCGACGCGCCGAGCAGGAACGTCTCGCCGGTGCGCGACTCGTACACCATCTCCTCGTCGAGCTCGCCCACCCGCCCGCCGTCGGGCAGGAACACGCCGAAGAGCCCGCGGTCGGGGATGGTGCCGCCGCTCGTCACCGCGAGTCGCTGCGCGCCCTCGCGCCCGGTGAGCTTCCCCTCGATCCGATCCCACACGATGCGCGGCCGGAGGCCGGCGAACTGGTCGGAGGGGTAGCGGCCCGAGAGCATGTCGAGCACGGCTTCGAACGCGTCGCGCGAGAGATCGGAGAAGTTGGCGCTGCGGTGCACGAGGTCGAGCAGCGCGTCGACCGACCACTCGTCGACCGCGCACGCGGCGACGATCTGCTGCGCGAGCACGTCGAGCGGCCGGCGCGGGTAGCGCATCTCCTCGACGAGCCCTTCGTGCATGCGGCGCACGACGGCAGTGGCTTCGAGCAGGTCGCCGCGCCACTTCGGGAAGATGCGACCCGAGCTCGGCTCGCCGACGTGGTGGCCGGCGCGCCCGACGCGCTGCATGCCGCGCGCGACGGAACCCGGCGACTCCACGAGCACGACGAGGTCGACCGTCCCCATGTCGATGCCGAGCTCGAGCGACGACGTCGCGACCAACCCGCGCAGCCGGCCCGACTTGAGCTCGTCCTCCACGAGCAGGCGTTGCTCGCGCGCGAGGGATCCGTGGTGCGCGCGCACGAGCTCCTCGCCCGCGAGCTCGTTCAGCCGCGCCGCGAGCCGTTCCGCGAGCCGGCGCGCGTTCGTGAACACGAGCGTCGTATGGTGCTCGCGGATGAGCTCGAGCAGCCGGGGCTGCATGTGGGGCCAGATGCTCGAGCGCGATTCCGGTTCCGACGCGGCCTCGCCCAGCGCGGTCACGCCCGTCGGCAGCGGGCCGTACACGGAGTCGACCGGTTGCTCCTGCTCGGTGTGGATGGCGGCCATGTCGTCGACCGGCACGATCACCTGGAGGTCGAGCGTCTTCTGGCTGCCCGCATCGACGATCGTGACGGGACGCGGGCCGTCGGGACCGATGCCGCCGAGGAAGCGCGCGATCTCGTCGAGCGGACGTTGCGTCGCGGAGAGGCCGATGCGCTGCGCCGGCCTCGTGGTGACCGCCTCGAGCCGTTCGAGCGAGAGGGAGAGGTGCGCGCCGCGCTTCGTCGGCGCCATCGCGTGGATCTCGTCGATGATCACGTATTGCACCGATCGCAGCGTCTCGCGCGCCTGCGAGGTGAGCATCAGGTAGAGCGACTCGGGCGTCGTGATGAGGATGTCCGGGGGCGCGCGCAGCAACGCCTGCCGGGCGCGGCTCTCGGTGTCGCCGGTGCGGAGCGCGACGGTCGCCTCGTGGAACGGCACGCCGAGCCGTTCGGCCGCGAGCGCGATGCCCCGCAACGGCGCGCGCAGGTTCTTCTCGACGTCGACCGCGAGCGCGCGCAGCGGCGAGATGTAGAGGACGCGGCAGCGCTCGCGCTTCTCGGGGACCGGCTCGTTGCCGATGCGGTCGATCGCCCAGAGGAACGCGGCGAGGGTCTTGCCCGACCCGGTCGGGGCGAGGATCAGGCTGTGGTCACCGGCCGCGATCGCCGGCCAGCCCCGAGCCTGGGGCGCGGTCGGCTCGGCGAACGACGCGTCGAACCAGGCCTGGACCGCGGGCGAGAACTCCACGGTGACGACGGTACCGCCGTCCTACGACACTCTTCGCCGGACACATTGCGGACCGCTCCGCCCGAGTCTCGTGGTACTGCGTTGCCCGGCCATATGCCGGCAACGCAGTACCACCGGGCGACGGTTCAGCCTGCGGGTGCGCTCAGCTCGTCGAAGATCGAGAGCATCGCGGTGCGCTGGTCGGCGAGCGTGAGGTGTTGCTCGACGATCGCGGCGGGGCCCGCGGCGCGGCAGCGCGCACGCAGGTCGTCGTCGCCGAGCAGGCGGTCGATCGCGGCGGCGAGCGCGACCGGATCGCCGGGCGCGACGAGGAGACCCGCGTCGCCGAGCACCTCGGTCACGCCCCCGTGCTCGGTCGCGACGAAGGGCACACCCACGCTCATCGCCTCGAGGGCGGTGAGCGGTCCGGCTTCGGGATCGACGCTCGCCGACACCGCGACCGACCAGCGCCGCAGGGGCACGAGAGGATCGGAGACGAATCCGAGGAAGCGCACGCGCCCCGCGAGGTCGGGCCGCGCGGCGCGCGCCCGCAACGACGCCTCGTACTCGGTGTCCTTCGGGTGTGCGATGCCGACGAGCTCGAGCAGCGCGTCCGATCGCGCGACGTGCGTCATCGCCTCGAGGAGAACGTGCAGACCCTTCCACTCGGTGAGCACCGCGGTGCAGCCGACGACGGGCGGCGCCGGTGGTCGCGTCGGCGCGGGCTCGACCGGCCACGCGGTGCCGTTGTGCAGGACGGTCGTCGCCATGCCCATCGCGGTGAGCGGCATCGCGACCGCGTCGGACACCGCCACTGCGACGTCGACCGCGCCCGCGCCGAGCCGCGCGAGGCGCAACCGGTCCGGGCGCACGAGTACGTCGTGCGCGAAGAAGAGGACGCGGCCCGGCATGCGCGCGAACCGCAACGCGGGCAGCACGTTGATGCCGTTCGCGACGACGACCTCATCGCGGCTCGTGACCCGGCGTAACCGGCGCGCGGTGACCAGTGACCGACCGAGCGAGCGCGCGAGGCCCATCACCCGAGAGCCCGGCGGTAGCCGAAGATCCGGGATCGGCAGGTGCGCGATGCCGGCGTCGACGAGCTCCTCGACGAGCGGGCCGTCACTGCACGCGCACCGCACCGTCCAACCCGCGACACGCGCGGCGACGAGATCGTGCAGCAGCACGCGTTCCGCGCCCGACAGCTGCGCGCCGGGTACGACTGCGAGCAGTCGCCTCGGCCGATCGGTCGGCGGCTCGCCCGCGGCGCGGCCGAGGCGGGTGCCGCGCGCGAGCTTGCGGAGGTGCAGGCGCAACGCGCGGCGACGCGCGCGGTAACGATCGCGTTCCGTGTCCGACGTCGCGTCGTCGCGCGCGACGAGAGTCGCGACGACGTTCGCCATCGCCCAGAGTCGAGCTGCGAGCGCGCCGCGCTCGCTCGCGTACCAGTCGTACCAGGCATCGAGCCGGCGTGCGTCGCGACGTTCGCCCCACGCGAGCTCGGTCGCGGCGCCGCCCGCGTGCACGACACTCACGTCGCCGTCGAGCACGACTCGATGGCCCCCGGCGCGTAGGCGCGCGCAGAGCTCGAGGTCTTCGGCGTAGAGGAACCAGCGCTCGCGGTACGGCGGTCGGCCGGCCAGCGCGCTGGCGCGGATCACGTGCACCGCGTCGCTCACCCATTCGACGTCGACGAGACCGACCGTCGGTTCCGGAGTCGTGCCGTACGCGAACAACGTGGCGCGCAACGACGGCATCATCGTGACCGACGGCTGCGGCGTGCCGTTGGGTGCACGCAGCGCGGGTGCGACGAGTGCGATGTCGCCGTGCTCGCGCAGCACCGAGACGAGCGCGCGCAGCGAGCCCGGTGGTGGCAGCGTGTCGGGATCGAGCGCGACGAGGAACTCGGCGTCGTCGCCCGCGAGCGCCTGGTTCATCGCACGCGCGTAGCCGCGGTTCTCGATGTTGCGCGCGACGCGCACGTCGAACTTCTCCGCGACGATCGCGCTCTCGTCGCTCGACGCGTTGTCGACGACGACGATCTCGGCGTCGATTCCGTCGAGCGCGGCGGGCAACGCCTCCAAGCAGGCCTGAAGATCCGCCGCGGTGTTCCAGGAGACGATACCGACACGGACTTCAGGCATTTCGGGGGGTCCGCTCCTGTCGTTCGGGTGCCGTCCTCAACCCGTAGCATGGCCGACCGAACAGTGGGGAGTGCGTACTGCCGGCCGGAGGTCCACCATCGACGAGACCGAGTCGCAGGTCTCCGCAGACGGGCCGAAGGCTTCGAGCTCCCTGCTGACGGGCACCGGCGTGCTCTTCGCGGGACGCGTCGTCGTCGCCGCGCTCGGGTGGGCCGGACAGATCCTCATCACCCGCCGCCTGACCACGCAGGTCTACGGCGAGTTCTCGCTCGTCTTCAGTGTGCTCGGACTACTCGGTCTCGTCGCCGACTTCCAGACGAGCCGCATCGTGATCGGCGAGATCCTCGAAGCGCGCGACGACCTCGGCGGCCTCGTGTCGAGCTTCCTCACGTTCCGCGTCGCGCTCGGCGCGCTGATGTACGCGATCGCGGTCGGCTTCGTGCTCGTCGCGCACTATCCGCACATCGTGCTCGAGGCGACGCTGATCGGCGGCCTGAGCTTCTTCATCGCGTCGGCGACGTGGGCGCTCGTCACCGTGTGTCAGGCGTTCCTCTGGTTGCGCACGGTCGCGCTGTCGATGATCGTCGCGCAGGCCGTGCAGTTCGGCGTCACCGTCGCGCTGTTCGTGACGCACTCGCACGCGATGCTGCACTACGTCGTGCCGTTCGTGATCTACGACGCGGTCACGCTCGTGTGGATGCTCGTCGCGTTGAACCGCGTCGTACGCGTGCGGCCGCGCGTCGAGCTCGCGCACTGGTGGCACTGGACGAAGGACGCGGCGCCGCTCGCGATCGGTGCGACGCTCGGCACCGCGTACTTCCGTATCGACGGTGTGATGCTCTCGAAGCTCGGGAACTTCTCCGCGCTCGCGGTCTACCAGATCGGATACAAGTTCTCCGACCTGCTCGCGTTCGCGGCACCAGCGCTCCTCGGCGCGGTGTTGCCGCTCTTGATCCGTTCGTGGCCGGACGCGACGGCGGATTTCCGGAAGACGTTCCGGCAGGCCTTCGTGATCTTCATCGCGTTCGGCACGTTCGCGGTCGTGACGTTCGCAGTGATGTGCGCGCCGGCGATCCACCTGCTGTACGAACCGAGCTACTGGCACGCGGTGCGACCGGCGCGGCTGCTCGTCGTCGGCCAGGCCCTCAACCTCTTCACGGAGCTCACCTTCGTGACGCTCGTCGCCGCGGGCCGGCGCGGCATCTACCCGATCGCGACGCTCATCGGCTTCGTGGCGAACATCGCGCTCAACTTCCTCTTCATCCCGCTGTGGTCCGCGACCGGCGCGGGCATCGCGACGATCGTCACCGAGGTGATCGTGCTCGCGATCCTCGTGTACGGCGTGCGCGATCTCCCGATCCGGCCGCTGCCGTGGCGGTCGATCGGCGTCGTCGCGCTCTCGGCCGGCGCGCTCGCGCTCTCGTTGCTCGGGATGCGTCGCGTGATGCCATGGGAGCTCGCGACGGTGATCGGCATGCTGTTGTACGGCGGTTTCCTGCAGGCGCTGCGCCTCGAAGGCACCGGCCTGATCGGTTTCGTGCGCGAATCGCGCTTCGGCGCGTCGGAAGCGTTACCGGGGTAGCGCGCGCAAGATCGCCTCGGCCCACGACACGTCGGGACGCGCGCGACGGCGCGTCGCCAGCGCGTCGGGCACGTCGATCTCGAGGCGGACGAGCGCGCCGCCGAGCGTCTTGCCGAGGTTGTCGGCGCGCAACGTGCGCGTCCCACCACCGCCGAGCGCGCCGTGCATCACGAAGTTGAGCGCGCGCACGTTGTCGACGCGATAGCGGTCGACGCGGCCGGTCACGAAGGCGCCGAAGTGCTCCTTCACGCGCTCGGCCGTGACCTGCTCGACGATCATTGCGTAGGTCTCGTCGTCGTCGGCGAAGATCGCGACGTTCGCGATGTCGCCCTTGTCGCCGGCGCGGTAGCCGCAGATCTCCCGCAGTGCGAGTCGTCGGGTGCTCGGCGCCATCACGGCACCTCCTGCACGGTGACGGTGACGTGCGGGTCGACGAGCGCCTTGTCGACGAGCGTCGGCCACAGCCCGAGCAGCTCGCTCGCGCCGGTCCCGCCGCGGCCCGCGCCGGTGAGCCCGGCCGGTGGCGCGGAGAGCGTCAGCGGTACCAACTCGCGGCCGACGTAGCCCGCGGTGCGCGCGTCGTCGCAGCGCCACGCGACGCGCAACACGCACTCCGGTGGCTCCGCAGCGGTCGCCGGGACCGTCGGACCGCCCAACGCGTTCACGCCCCAGAGCTCGACGTTCCACTCGCGCACGACGAGCCCGGCCATCTCGACGCGCTTCGCGAAGATCGCCGCGGTCGCCTTCGCCTTCTCCTCCGCATCGGGCCACGAGAACGCGACGCGCATCTCGCCCGACCAACCTTCGTGGTACGTCACGAGCGTCTTGTACGTGTCGGTCGCGGGTGTGCCCCGCACATTCGTGACGCGGACGCGGTCGTCGGGCAGATCATCGAAGTGCGCGGACGTGAAGTCGGCGACGACGTCGGGCGACAAGTAGCGCGCCGGATCGTGCACCTCGTACAGCAGTTGGTGCCGCAGCGTGTCGGTCGTGACGCGACCGCCGGAGCTCACGGGCTTCGTGATCACCGCGGTGCCGTCGGCGTCGACCTCGGCGATCGGATACGGCAGGTCCCACGGGTGCGGCAGCGCCCACCAGTCGCCGCTGTAGTTGCCCCCGAGACTCTGTCCCGAGCATTCGAGCAGGTGGCCGACGAGGATGCCTGCGGCGAGCCGGTCCCAGTCGTCCCACTTCCATCGGTGCGCGTGCGCGCACGCGGCGAGGAAGAGCGACGCGTCGGCGACGCGCCCGGTGATCACGATGTCGGCGTCGTGATCGAGCGCGTCGACGATCGGGCGCGCGCCCAGGTACGCGGTCGCGAGCAACGGCTCGGCGGGGAAGGCGCTCCACGGCGCGCCGGTGTCGAGGTGCGCGAGCGGTTGCGTCTCGGTGAGCTCGGGCAGGCGCGTCGTGAGGTCGTCGCCGAGCACGGTTGCGACGCGCAGCCCGCTGAAGCCGGCCGCGCGCGCGGTGTCGATCGCGGCGCGTGCCGCGGCCGTCGGGTTCAGCCCGCCCGCGTTCGTGATGAGCTTCGTGCGGCCGTCGGCGACCGCGGGCAATGCGCGTGCGAGGTACGCGGGAAGGTCGCGCGTGTAGCCGCGGGTCTCGTCGCGTTGACGATCCTTCTGCAGGATCGCCATCGTCAGCTCTGCGAGCGCCTCGAGACAGAGGTAGTCGACGCCGTCGGCGAGCAGCCCGTCGACCGCCGCCGGTGTGTCGCCGTAGAAACCCTGTCCTCCCGCGACTCGCAAGCGAATGCCCTCTACGCGTGGACGCTCGGGTGACGATCGGCCCATGGCGCCGCGATCTCGAGCTGCGCGGCGACGCGCAGGAGCAGGTCCTCACGGCCGTACGCACCGACGAGCTGGATGCCGATCGGCAGCCCCTCGGAGCTCGTCGCCAGCGGCAGGGAGATCGCGGGCTGGCCGGTGATGTTGAACGCGGGCGTGAACGGCGTGAACGTCGCGGCGCGCAGGAAGCCGAGGATCGGCTCGTCGGGCGTGTCGAAGGTGCCGAGCGGGACGGGGGGTTCGGCGAGCGTCGGCGTGAGCAGCAGGTCGAAGCCGTCGGCCCACCACTGCGCGACCGCGCGCGACTTGGCGGTGAGCACGCCGACCGCAGTCGCGTAGTCGACCGCCGACGTCGCGCGCCCGATCTCGAGCAGCCCCCACGTGAGCGGCTCGACATCGGCCTGCGTGACCGCGGTGCCGAGCACGCCCTCCCACGACTTGATCAGCGCCGCGAGGCCACCGGCCCACAGCGTCGTGAACTGGCCGACGATCTCGGGGTCGTACAGCGCCTTCGGCGCGCTGTGCTCGACGTGGTGACCGAGCGACTCGAGCAACGCGCCCGCGGCTTCCGCGGCTTCGACGCACTCGGGAGTCGCGCGGTCGCCGCTCAGCGTGTCCTCGACGAGGATCCCGATGCGGAGCTTGCCCGGATCGGTGGTGAGCTCGTCGCGGAACGCACGCAGGGGTGCGGGCGCGATCACGGTGTCGCCGACGGCGGGTCCGGACGCGACGTCGAGCAGCGCCGCGGTGTCGCGCACCGTGCGCGTCACCGCGAGGTCGACCACGAGCATCGACGCGATCGGATCGCTCAACGGCGCTTCCGACACGCGCCCGCGGCTCGGCTTCAAGCCGACGAGTCCGCAGCAGCTCGCGGGGATTCGAATCGAGCCGCCACCGTCGTTCGCGTGCGCGACCGGCACGACGCCCGCGGCGACCGACGCGGCCGAGCCGCCGGACGATCCACCGGACGTGCGCTCGGTGTCCCACGGATTGCGCGTCGCTCCGTACGCGTGGGGCTCGGTCGTCGGCACGAGTCCCTGCTCGGGAGTGTTCGTGCGACCGATGCACACGAATCCCGCGTCGAGGTAACGGCGCGCCAGCTCGTCGGTGTGCTGCGCGCGGAAGCCGGCGCGCTTCGCGATCGCCATGCCCTCGTGGTACGGGTCGCCCTCGACCGCGCAGCCGAGGTCCTTGAAGAGCGTCGGCACGCCGCGGAACGGTCCGTCGGGCAGCGGACCCTGCGCGCGCTCACGGGCCTGGTCGTAGAGCGGATGGATGATCGCGTTCAGCTGGGGGTTGACGCGCTCGGCCCGCTCGATCGCGGCGTCGACGAGCTCGAGCGGCGACACCTGCTTCGTGCGCACGAGCTCGGCCTGTTCGGTGGCGTCGAGCCACGTCGTGTCGGTCACTGTTCCTCCGGGCGCACTCGCTTCGCTCGCCGCGCCTGACGCCTCAGCCGCCGGGTCGGGCGGGCCGCACGGCGACCCGCCCGTTCTTGTGGGAACGAACCGTAGCGGCGATCCCTCACCAGCCGCGAAGGTCGATGTCCCACGTGTCGAGCACCTCGGCGTCGGCGGACGCACCCGCGGCGACGTGGAGCCGCTCGTGGTACGCGACCGTCGGGTCGACGTGCGCCGGCCACACGAGCACGCGCGTGCCGACGGTGAGGCGCCGGCGATCGAAGGTGAGGTGCTCGTCGGAGCAGAACCACACGCTCGCGCCGTCGACCGTCGGGTTGCCGTGGTCCATGCCGAGCGCCTTCAAGCCGCAGTCGGCGACCGCTCGCGCACCACTCACCGACACGACGGTCGCGACGACGTGCACCGCGCGTCGGAACGGCAGCGCGAGCGCGCCGTACGCGGTGTCCATCAGCGCGTAGCTCCCGGCCTGGATCTCGGTGACCCACGGGTTGATGTCGAACGTGCCCGTGCCACCGCCCGACACGATGCCGCCGCCCGCGAGTCCGTGCGCGGCGAGCAGCGTCGCCATCGCGGCGTCGGTCTTCTTGATGCGCTCGTCGCGATCGACGAGCCCGACCACGTGACCCTCGTAACCCATGACGCCGCGCACCTCGAGCCCCTTGGCGCGGGCGCGATCCGCGATGCGGCCCGCGTCCTCGGGCGGGCAACCGCAGCGCGGCAATCCGACGTCGATGTCGACCAGTACCTCGCGCACACCTGCGCGCGCGGCCGCGTCGACGGTCGCCTCCGAATCGACGGCAACGGTCACGCGCGCGTCGAGCGCGGCGAGCATGCGCAGTCGTTCCTCGTCGACGGACTCGTTCGCGAGCAGCAGGTCGTCGGTCAGCCCCGCCCGCGCCAGCCCCGCGATCTCGCGCGGCGTGGCCGCGGTGAAGCCCGCGTGCCCGTGCTCCTGCTGGCGACGCGCGAGGGCCGTGCACTTGTGCGCCTTCACGTGCGGCCGCAACCGGTCACCGGGCAGCGCGGCGGCCATGGTCGCAAGGTTGTGGTCGAGCGCGGCCGCATCGACCACGAGCGCGGGCGTGGGCAGGTCGCCGACGAGCATTCGCCGGCGACTATGGCAGACCGCACCGCCCGCCGCGGTGCGGCGCCCGGTGACCGACCTCGCTAGCCTCGACCGTGGGAGTGATCGCTCCCATCATCCCGAGCACCAGGCAGGCGGCGATGGCAGGCAGCGAGAACCCGATCCTCCCGGGCGCGGAATGGAAGCCCGGCACCCGCAGCTACGGCGACATCAGCTACGAGACCGCCGACGGCATCGCCAAGATCACGATCTGCCGGCCCGAGGTGCGCAACGCCTTCCGGCCCCAGACCCTGTTCGAGCTGCGGGACGCGTTCGACGACGCGCGTGACGATCCGGAGATCGGCGTCATCATCCTCACCGGCCAGGGCCCCGACGCGTTCTGCTCGGGCGGCGACCAGCGGGTGCGCGGCGACGACGGTTACCGCGACGAGCGCGGTATCGGCCGCCTCAACGTGCTCGACCTCCAGGTGCAGATCCGGCGCACGCCGAAGCCCGTGATCGCGATGGTCGCGGGGTACGCGATCGGCGGCGGTCACGTGCTGCACGTCGTCTGCGATCTCACGATCGCGGCCGACAACGCGCGCTTCGGTCAGACCGGTCCGCGCGTCGGCTCCTTCGACGGCGGCTACGGCTCCGGTCTGCTCGCGCGCCAGATCGGTCAGAAGCGGGCACGTGAGATCTGGTTCCTCTGCCGCCAGTACACCGCGCGAGAGGCGTTCGACATGGGCCTCGTGAACACGGTCGTGCCGCTCGCGCAGCTCGAGGTCGAGACCGTGCAGTGGTGTCGCGAGATGCTCGGCCACAGCGCGCTCGCGCTGCGCATGATCAAGGCCGGCATGAACGCAGCCGACGACGGGCTCGCGGGCATTCAACAGCTCGCGGGCGACGCAACGCTCCTCTACTACATGAGTGAAGAGGCGCAGGAGGGCAAGAACGCGTACCTCGAGAAGCGCAAGCCGCGCTTCGACCAATTCCCAAAGCGACCGTGATCTCTCGCTCGCTCCTTCGCCGGCAACGCTTCGCTCGCCGGCTCGCACGCTCGCTGGCGAGCCTCGACGCTCGCTCCGCTCGTGCCTTCGGCCGCGTGGGATGGACCTGCGGCTGATGACAACCGCAGCGGAGTGGGTGCAGGGGGCGCGCCCGCGGACATTGGGTGCCGCGATCGTGCCTGTCGTCGTCGCGACCGCGCTCGCGTCGACGGACGCACCGACGATCTGGTGGCGCGCGTTCGCCGCGCTCGTGGTCGCGCTCGCGCTGCAGATCGGCGTCAACTACGCGAACGACTACTCCGACGGCGTGCGGGGCACCGACGTCGCGCGCCGCGGTCCGTTGCGGCTCACTGCGACGGGCACCGCGACCCCGCAGGCCGTGCGCACCGCCGCGCTGCTCGCCTTCGCCGTCGCCGCAGTCGCGGGTCTCGCGCTCGCGATCGCCGTCGACCTGCGGCTGCTCATCGTCGGCGGGGCGTCGATCGCGGCGGCCGTGCTCTACACGGGTGGCCCGCGCCCCTACGGCTACTCGGGCTTCGGCGAGGTCGCGGTGCTCGCGTTCTTCGGCGTCGTCGCGACGGTCGGGACCGTGTTCGTGCAGCTCGACCGGATCCCCGGTGCCTCGTGGCCGGCGGCGCTCGCGGTCGGCCTGCCCGCGGTTGCGATCCTCGTCGTGAACAACCTGCGTGACATCGATACCGACCGCGTCGCGAACAAGCACACGCTCGCGGTGCGCATCGGCGCGGCGCGCACTCGCGCGCTGTTCCTCGGCGCGCTCGCGGGCGCGCTCGTCGCGACCGCGCTGCTTGCAATCGCGCACCCGTGGGCGCTGCTCGGTCTCGCGGCGGCGCCGTTCGCGCTCGTGCCGATCAGGATCGTGCGGACGCGCGCCGACGCGCCGTCACTCGTGCGCGCGCTGGTCACGACCGCACGGTTCCAGCTCGTGCTCGGCGCGTTGCTCGTGATCGGGCTCGAGGTCGCGCGGTGACGTCAGCGCGTGAGCCACTCGCCGATCGCCGCGGCGAGCGCGTGCGGTTGCTCGAGTGGGAGCGCGTGACCACCGTCGATCCGGATGCGCGTTGCGCCGCATTCGGCTTGCATCTCGTCGTTGATCGCGTCGAACTTCGAGTCGGTCCGACCGCTCACGAGCGCGACCGGCATACGCAGCTCGCCGAGCCGGTCCCAGAGCGGCGCCTGGGTACCGGTGCCGAGGTTGCGCAGCATCGCCGCGATCTGCGCGGCCGTGTGCGCGCGGGCGCGCGCCGCGACCTCCTCGTCGGTCATCGGAACGCCGGCGAACAACGGTTGGGCGAGCCAGTCGCGCAGGAACGGCTCGACACCGCGCGCTTCGACGTCGCGCGCGAGGTCCTCGTCGCTCGCCCGCCGCGCCGCCCGCTCGGCCGCGTCGCTCAGACCCGGCGATGCGCTCACGAGCACGAGTCGCTGCACGACCTCGGGCCGGTCGAGCGCGAGTCGCAGGCACAGCCGCCCGCCCATCGAGTAGCCGGCGTACACCGCGCGCCCACCCGCGTCGCCGAGCGCGTGCGCGGTCGCCACGAAGTCACGGTCGACGGGCACGTCGAGCGCGACGCAGTCGTGGCCCGCGGCGCGCAACGCGGCACCGGCGACGGACCATGCCGACGCCGACTGCGTGAATCCGGGCACCAACACGACGCGCGCCACCGCGGCATTCTGACGTGACCGCCGACCTGTGTCCTCCCGTCACCGCCGAGTTCGCGGCCACGGTGGTCGACGAGTGGGTTCGCGGCGGCGTGACCGACGCCGTCGTCGCTCCCGGTTCGCGCTCCGCGCCGCTCGCGCTCGCGCTCGCACGCAATGGTCGGATTCGCGTGCACGTCGTCGTCGACGAACGCTCGGCCGCGTTCCTCGCGCTGGGCATCGGCCGCGAGTCCAGACGTCCGGCCGTCGTCTGTTGCACGTCGGGCACCGCCGGCGCGCACTTCCACCCCGCGGTGATGGAGGCCGACCTCGCGGGCGTGCCGTTGCTCGTGTGCACGGCGAACCGTCCGCCCGAGCTCCTCGACACCGGCGCGGGCCAGACCGTCGAGCAGCATCACCTGTTCGGCGGCGCGGTGCGCTGGTTCGCCGCGCCCGGTCCGCCGATCGATCTGCCCGACGCGGGCGCGGTGTGGCGCGCGGTCGCGGCGCGCGCGGTCGCGGAGACGCTCGGTCCGCCGGCGGGTCCGGTGCACCTCGACCTCGCCTTCCGCGAGCCGTTGGTGACCGACGCGCACGCGGAACCCCGACCCGGTCGGACGAACGGTGCGCCGTGGACGGCCACATCCCGCGCCCAGCGGCGGCTCGCCGACGACGATATCGCCGCGCTCGCGCGCCGGCTTCGGCGCGTCGAGCGCGGGATCGTCGTTGCCGGCTGGGGCGCCGACGTCGAACCCGAGACCGCGACCGGGCTCGCCTCCCGGCTCGGATGGCCGCTGCTCGCGGATCCGGTCTCGGGTCTGCGTGTGGGACCGCACGCGATCTCGACCTACGACGCGTTGCTGCGCGTCGCGCCCTTCGCGACCGCGCACCGGCCTGACCTCGTGCTGCGACTCGGGGCGCCGCTCACGAGCAAGGTCGCGACCGCGTGGCTCGACCCGAACGTCCCGCAGATCCTGGTCGATCCGGACGCGCGCTGGCTCGATCCGCATCGCGCCGCGAGCGATCGCGTCGGCGCGGACGCGGAACCGCTGCTGCGCGCGCTCCTCGACGCGTTCGAACCCGCGCGCGTCGAGTCGTCGTGGCTCGCGTCGTGGCGCGCGGCCGAGCGCGCTGCGCGCACGGCGATCGACACGTGCCTCGACGGCGACGACACCGCGTTCGACGCGCGCGTGGCGCGCGATGTGTACGAGGTCGTGCCCGACGGCGGCGCGTTGCTCGTCGCGTCGAGTCTTCCCGTCCGCGAGCTCGAGTGGTTCGCTCGACCGCGCGCGCGGGAGCACAGCGTGCGCGTGCACGCGAACCGCGGCGCCAACGGCATCGACGGACTCGTGTCGACGACGCTCGGCATCGCCGCGGCGCGGACCGGTCCGACGGTCGCGCTGCTCGGCGACCTCGCGTGGCTGCACGACTCGAACGGTCTGCTCGCGGCCCGCGACCTCGACCGGGCCGTGACCTTCGTCGTGCTCGACAACGGCGGCGGCGGCATCTTCCACTTCCTGCCCGCGGGCGGGCTCGCCGAACGCGAGCAGCTGTTCACCACGCCCGCCGGTGTGGATCCGGTTGCGCTCGCGGCCGCCTACGGGATCGACGCCCGGCGCGTCGAGCGCGCGGCTGCGGTCGCACCCGCGGTCGAGGCCGCCCTCGCGGCCGGGGGCGTCCGGGTCGTCGTCGTCCCGACCGACCGGGAGACGACCGTCGCCCGCCACGACCGGCTGTGGCAGGCCGTTGCTGAGGCCCTGACCAGCCCATCTTGACCAGGAGAGTGCACGCGACTACACAGTGTGGTCGGTCTGGTGGAGGGTTCGCAGAGTGATCAGGGGCAGGACGCGGCGGGGCACGACGATTGCGGTGATGACCGCGCTCGTGGGCTTCGCGCTGCTCGCGGCCCCGACCGCGGGCCAGGCCGCGCCGCAGCAGACGGGCAACATCCCGCTCAACGGCACCGCGCAACCGGTGAGCATCACGACTCCCGGCGAGACCGCGACCTTCCGCTTCCCCGGCACGACCGGTGAAGCGGTCTCGGCGCTCCTCTCGAGCTCGACCTTCACGGGTTGCCCCGCGCTGACGCTCGCGCTGATCCGGCCCGACGCGTCGCAGCTGACGTCGGTCAACACGTGCACCAGCTCGGCCTTCCTCGACCAGACGACGCTCGACCAGAACGGCACGTGGTCGCTGCGGGTCACGCCTGCGAGCAACGGCACCGGCACCGCGTCGCTCGCGGCCTATCCGTCGGCCGACCAGGTGAAGCCGGTGAACGTGAGCGGCGCGGCCGTGAACGTCGTCATCAAGTGGCCGGGGCAGAACGCCGGCTTCACGTTCGCCGGCACGACCGGCCAGGAGATCTCCGCGCAGACCTCGAGCTCGACGCTCACCGGGTGCGCGACGTACACGCTCGTGCGTCCGGACGGCACGACGCTCAAGTCCGGTCAGCCCGCGTGCAACGCGAGCGACTTCTTCGACGCGCAGACCCTCGACCGGACCGGCACGTGGACCGTGCGTCTCGACCCGCAGGGCACCGCGACCGGGAACGCAACGCTCAACGTCTACGACGCGACCGACCAGACGAAGGCGATCACGCTCAACGGCTCGGCCGTCAACGTCACGATCAACAAGCCCGGCCAGAACGCCTCGCTCACGTTCAGCGGCACGAGTGGCCAGGGCGTGTCGGCTCAGGTCGGCAGCGCGACGTTCGCCGGTTGCCCCGCGTTCACGGCGTACCTGCTGCGACCGAACGGCACACAGCTCGGGAGCCCTGCGAGCAGTTGCAACGCGAGCCTGTTCCTCTCGACTCAGACGCTCGACGCGACCGGCACGTGGACGCTCGTCATCGATCCGGTTGGCACGACGACCGGGACCGCGCAGGTGCAGGCGTTCGAGTCGGCCGACCAGGTCGTTGCGCTCACGCTCAACGGCGCACCCACGAACGTGATCCTCGGACCGGGCCAGACGGGCTCGTACACGTTCACGGGCGCCGTCGGCCAGCAGATCTCCGCGCAGGTCTCCAACTCGACGTTCTCCGGCTGCACCGCGTACACGCTGTCGCTGCTACGGCCGAACGGCACGCAGTTCGGCCCGAGCGTCAACGGTTGCGGTGCGACCGCCTTCTTCGATTCCGTCACCCTCGACCAGGCCGGCACGTGGGCGTTCGTGTTCGCGCCGCAGAGCGACTCCGGCGGCTCCGCGAGCCTGCAGGCGTACACGTTCTCCGACCAGAGCCAACCGACGTTCGACATGGACGGCAAGAACAACAAGCTCGTGATCGGCAGGCCCGGTCAGAACGCGATCACGACGTTCTCCGGCAACAACGGTCAGCACATCGCTGCGTACACGCTGCGATCGACGCTCGGTGGCTGCCCGTCGTTCACGGTCTCGCTCGTGCGCCCGAACGGCACGACGCTCACGACCCTCAGCACGTGTACCGACAACGCGTTCCTCGACCAGACGACCCTCGACGCGTCGGGAACGTGGAAGGTGCTCTTCGACCCGCAGGGGCCCGTCACCGGCACCGCCGTCCTGCAGCTGTACACGGTCGTCGACGTGCATCCCACGATCAAGCCCGGCGGCCCGATCAAGTCGTTCACCACGACGACGCGCGGGTTGAACGGGCACTTCAAGTTCACCGGCAAGGTCGGCGACGTCCGCACGGTCACCATCACCGGCTCGACGTTCGGCGGCTGCCCCGGCCTCGTCGTCTCGTTCGTGCGTCCGAACGGCACCGTGCTCGCGAGCCAGTCGACGTGCAACAAGACGCTCACGCTCGGTCCGAGCACGCTCGACGCGGCCGGCTCGTGGGAGATCCTCGTCGATCCTCAGGGCCCCGCGAACGGCACGCTGATCATCAAGGTGACCTGACCCGCGCGTCGTCGTCATTCGATCGCGTTTACCGTCCACCTCGCGGAGGGACGCCATGATCGAAGGTCGACCGGCCCGGGTTGCGGGGCTCTGGCGATATCCGGTGAAGTCGATGGGGGGTGAGCCACTCGCCGCCGCCGAGGGGTCCGACGCGGGGTTCGCCGGTGACCGCGCCTACGCGGTCGTCGACGCGACGACGGGCAAGGTCGGGAGCGCGAAGCATCCTCGTTTGTGGGGCGCGTTGTTGCAGTGCCGGGCGCGCTATCGCGACACGCCGCGTGCCGGCTCGCCGGTGCCGCCGGTGTCGATCACGCTGCCCGACGGCGCGGAGACCGCGAGCGACGACCCTGATGTCGACGATCACCTCTCGCGAGTGGTCGGGCGGTCGGTCCGGTTGACGACCGTCGCCCCCGCAGGCGGCGGCTACCTCGCCGTGTGGCCGGAGATCGACGGGGTCGTGCCCGCCGAGTTCCGCGACCAGTTCTCCGTCGCGGGCGACGAGGTCGACGGCACGGTCACGGATCTTGCGCTCGCGATGGCCGCGCCGCCCGGCACCTTCTTCGACGTCGCCGCGCTGCACGTGCTCACGACCGCGACGCTGCACGGGCTCGACCGGCTCCAGCCGGGCAGCCGCTTCGCCGTCGAGCGCTACCGACCCAACGTCCTCGTCGACACCGACGGCGACCCGTTCGCCGAGAACGCCTGGACGGGCGCGGATCTGCAGCTCGGCGGCGCACTGCGGGCATCGGTCCTGATCCCGACGATGCGCTGCATCATGACCACGCTCGCCCAGGGCGAGCTTCCTCGCGACCCCGAAGTGCTGCGGACCGTCGCGCGCCACAACCGGATCGAGATTCCGGGCCTCGGCACGTGGTCGTGCGTAGGGGCCTACGCGGTGGTCAGCGCGTCAGGCTCCGTGCGCGTCGGCGACGACGTCGCGCTCACGTTGGCGTCGTAGCGGCGCGCTTCGCCCGTGCGCGTTCGAGGATCGACAGCATCGTCTCCGAGTCCTGCGCGCCGGGGATCGCGAAGCGGCCGTCGACGACGAAGAACGGCACGCCGGTGATGCCGACCTCGAGGGCGCGCTCCTCGTCGGCGCGCACCGCGTCCGCGTAGGCGTCGCCGGCGAGCACCGCGTCGACCTCCGACGCGTCGAGGCCTGCGGAGACCGCGAGCGGCGCGAGCTCCTCGGGTAGCCCGATCGCCACGCCCTCCTGCAGGTAGCCGGAGAGGAAGCGCTCCTTCACCGCGTCCTGGATGGCCCGCTCGCGCGCGAGATGGAGCAGGCGGTGCGCGTCGAACGAGCGCCCCCAGCGCGCGCGGTCGAGGTGGTATTCGAGGCCGAGGGTCGCGGCGATGTCGGTGATGCGCTGATGCTGCGCGGCCGCGTCCTCGACGCTGATCCCGTACTTGCGCGCGATGCGCTCCGTCGACGACCCGTCGCGCACGGGCGGCGCGTTCGGGTTGAGCTCGTAGCTGCGCCACGTGATCTCGACGGGATGGCCGAACGACTCGAGTGCCCGCTCGAACCGGCGCTTCCCGATGAAGCACCACGGGCACACGACGTCGGACCAGATCTCGACCGGCATCGGCGCGTCGGCATCGCTCATGACGGCTTCACTCACGACGTCATTCTCGCAGACGGGCGCCCGCCGTCACACCAGCGCGGTCACGGCCGCGTCGAACACTTCGGTGTGCGCGTCGACGTCGGCTTCGGTCGTCATCGGCGACATGAGCGCCATGTTGTGGAACGGCGTGAGCAGCACGCCCCGGTTCAGCGCCCAGAGGTGCATGAAGCCGTCGAGCTCCTCGTCGACGGCGGCGGCCGCCTGCGCGCCGTTGCGAGGCGGCGGCGAGAACCAGTACTCGGCGCGCGCGCCCAGCTGATTGACGCTCCACGGGAGGTCGGCGCGCGTGTAGGAGTCGCGCACGCCGCCGGCCCAGCGCGCCGCGAGCGGCACCATGCGCGCGTAGTCGCCCGCGAGCAGCGTCGAGTCGAGCGTGGCGCGGATCGCCGCGAGCGCGAGCGCGTTGCCGCTGAGCGTGCCGCCGATGCCGCTCACGTCGGTCTCGTCGGCGCCGAGCGCGCTCGCGAGTCGCGTCGCGAGCTCGGCGGTCATCCCGAACGCGGCCGCGGGCATGCCCCCCGCGATGGGCTTGCCGATGACGAAGAAGTCGGGATCGAGGTTCCACGCGCGTGTCGCGCCGCCGGGCCCGACGCAGATCGTGTGGGTCTCGTCGATCACGAGCAGCGTGCCGGTGCGCCGAGTGATCTCGCGCAGCGCTTCGTGGAAGCCGGGGTCGGGCAGGACGATGCCGATGTTCGTGAGCGCGGGCTCGGCGAGCACGCACGCCACGTCGCCGGGTGCGAGCGCGGCCTCGAGCGCGTCGAGATCGTTGAACTCCACGATCGTCGTCGTCACCGCGGGATCGATCGGCGGTCCGATGTCGCCGGGGCGCGAGACGACCTCGCCGCCGTCGAGGATGCCGAGCGTCTCGTCGACGGTGCCGTGGTAGCACCAGTTGAAGACGAGGATCTTCGACCGTCCGGTCGCGTGGCGCGCGAGCCGCACGACGAACCGGTTCGCGTCGGTCGCGGTCATCGCGATCTGCCAGAGCGGAAGCCCGAAGCGCTGGTGAAGCTGCTCGCCGACGGCGATGGCGTCCTCGGTCGGCAACATGGTCGTGATGCCGCGCGCGGCCTGACGCGCGAGCGCGGCGACCGTGGCTTCCGGCGCGTGGCCGGTCATCGCGCCGGTGTCGCCGAGGCAGAAGTCGATGTGGTGAAGGCCGTCGACGCAGGTGAAGTGCGCGCCATGGGCTTCGCGAACGAAGACGGGAAATTTGCCGGCCCACTTTTTCATCCAGTGCATGGGGACGCCGCCGAGCAGCGACTTTTGTGCACGTTCGTAGAGCACGGCGGACTTTGGGTGCGCAGCGAGGAAGGCGGCTTCTTCGCGCTGCTGGAGTGCATGGAGACGCGAGCGATCGATGACGACGGAAGACATGCGATTTAAATTTGCCTAGAGGATAACGCAGAATCCGAGCCCAACCATACAACTGGAAGCTTTGAGGAGACGGCGTTTGCGAGCTTTTCGTCGGCAGTGATCATCACAGTGGAATTTGCTTCGGCCAGAGCGATGTAAGCACCGTCGTAAACGGATCGATTGAACTCAACAGCGATCGAGAGTGACCGCGTTAGGAGAGGCTTCGCCGGAGCGGACTTAAATTCTCGGCTGTGGAGAATGGCCAACGACTCTTCAAACTCTCTCGAGCTGATTCGATTCGACCGCTTGGCCTTCCAAAGCACGCTGCCCATCTCGATCCAGAACAGATCGGGAACTATGAACTCGAGTCGACCAGCGGTGAACAAGTCCGCCAGCCGCAACGCCTCTTGATAGAAGGGTTCGTCGACATTGGGAAGGATCCATTTCGCCGCGACACTTGCGTCCACGACGACACTTTTCACCGATCGCGATCCTCACGAATCATTTCTTCAGCCGAAGGGAACTTCTCCATAGTGGGGGGATGTTCGGCATGGAGTTTCAAGATTCTCGCCATCCACTCGCGACGTTTGGCTAATTCTGCTTCGGTTGGATATTTTTCTTTCAGCGTAACAATGACTTCAGCCGCAATCGAACGGCTCTCTTGGCGAGCGTGCGTGCGCAGAGCTTCGTAGAGGTCGTCGGGCACGTTTTCAACGTAGAGGGTGGCCATAAGAGCAGTCTAGCACTTTCCTAGGGAAAGTCTAGGGTCTCCCTAGGGCGCGAAG
>DATBAK010000100.1 GCA_036271555.1 Acidimicrobiia bacterium | reverse complement strand
GGCGAGCGCAGCGAGCAAGCGACCTTGCCCGCTCCCATCCCGCGGCACGGAGCGGCGAGCGGAGCGAGCGCGACGCGGGATACGAAGGGATGACCATGGAAACACGATCGTTCGGACGCACCGGCCTCGATGTGTCCGCCGTCGGCTTCGGCTGCTGGGAGATCGGCGGCGGCTACGGCGACGTCGACGCGAGCGAGTTCGACCGCGCGATCGGGCGCGCGCTCGACCTCGGTGTCAACTGCTTCGACACCGCCGAGGGCTACGGCCTCGGCGCGTCGGAGCGCTCGCTCGCGCAGGCGCTCGGCAGTCGGCGCGACGAGGCGATCATCGTCACGAAGTTCGGCGCGAACTACCGGGACATGCCGAACCATCGCGACAGCAGCGCCGCGCGTGTGCACGCGTCGATCGACAAGAGCCTCGAGAACCTCGGGACCGATCACGTCGACGTGTATCTCGTGCACTGGCCCGACCGGAACACGCCGTTCGAGGAGACCATGAGCGCGCTCGACGACGTCGTGCGTGAAGGCAAGGTGCGCTTCGTCGGGCTCTCGAACTTCAAGCTCGAGGAGATCGAGGCCTGCACGGCCGTGCGCCCCGTCGACGTCGTGCAGTACGGCTGGAACCTCTTCGACCGCCGCATGGATCGCGAGATCCTCCCGTACTGCGCGGAGCACGGCATCGGGTTCATGGCGTACGGGTCGCTCGCCTTCGGACTGCTCACCGGCACGTTCTCCGAGGACGAGGACTTCGGGACCGCCGACTGGCGCGCGCGGCAGGGCAACATGGGCGTGATCAAGATGTTCGCGGCGCTGTTCGGACCCGAGAAGTTCCGGGACAACGTGCGTGCGGTCGAGGATCTGCGCCCGATCGCCGAGAAGTACGGCAAGAGCCTGCCGCAGCTCGCGCTGCGCTGGGCGACTTCGCATCCGGCCGTGAGCACCTCGCTCGTCGGCTGCCGCACGGTCGCCGAGGTCGAGGACAACGCGGGCGCGGTCGGGTGGACGATCAGCGCCGAGGACCTCGCCGAGATCGACGCCGCGTTCGCGCGGCACGATGTGGACACGAAGCCGGACTTCTGGATCGAAGAGGTGTGACGAGGTGAGTGCCGACGGCGAGCTCGTGGGCAAGGTCGCGATCGTCACCGGGGGCGCGAGCGGGCTCGGGCGCGCCACGGCCGAGCGGTTCGCGGCCGAGGGTGCGAGCGTCGTCATCGCCGACGTTGCCGAAGACGGTGGTGCCGCGGTCGCGGCCGAGCTCGGTCCGTCGGTCGTCGCGATTCGCACCGACGTCGCGTCCGCCGACGACGTGCAGGCGGCCGTCGACCTCGCGGTCTCCCGCTTCGGCGGCCTGCACGTGATGGTGAACAACGCGGGCGTCGGCGGCTCGCCCGCTCGCTTCCTCGACGACGACTTCCGCGACTTCGAGCGCGTGATGGGCGTCAACCTCTTCGGCGTGATGATCGGCACGCAGCGCGCGGCGCGCCATATGGCCGAGCACGGCGGCGGCGCGATCGTGAACACGACGTCGATCGGCGGGATGAACGCGGGCAGCGGTGTGATGGCGTACCGGGCGTCGAAGGCGGCGGTGATCCATCTCACCCGGTCGACCGCGATCGAGCTCGCCGCCCACAACGTACGCGTGAACTGCGTAGCGCCCGCACACATCCCGACCGCGATGAACGCGCGCTTCGACCAGTCGAAGATCGTGCGCGCGATGCAACCGTTGCAGCGCGAAGGGTCGCCGCGCGACGTCGCCGAGGCGATGCTCTACCTCGCGAGCGACCGCGCCGCGCAGATCACCGGCATCGTCCTGCCGGTCGACGGCGGCACGACCGCGGGCCCGCGTCCCCGTCCGATGGGCGAGCTTCTCAACGAAGCGTCGGAGTCGAAGTGACGACCGCGATCTACTCCTGCGACGATCATCTCGACCTGTCGGCGGTACCGCCCGCGGTGTGGGAGTCGCGGTTGGCGCGCGCCGACGCCGAGCGCGGCCCGCGTGTCGTCGCCGGCGACAAGGGTGCGCAGTGGTTGTGCGAAGGCCGCGTGATCGGCCGCAGCGGCATGCCGAAGAATCGCGCCGCGGTCGCGAAGCTCAGCGCGATCGGGCGCGCCGGCATCGACGACGACGGCTACCGCGCGGGCACGCCCGCTTTGCGGCTGCACGACATGGACCGCGACGGCCTCGCCGCGTCGGTGATCTACGGCCCGCTGGCGCTCGGATTTCCAGTCGACGATCCCGCACTCCAGGAGGCGTGCTGCGCGGCGTGGAACGACTGGGCCGTCGACGAGTTCAACGCGGTCGCGCCCGACCGCCTCTGCGTGCTCGCGTTCTTGCCGACGCACTCACCGGAAGCGGCGGCGCGGGAGCTCGAACGCGGCGCGGCGCGCGGTCACCGCGGCGCGATCGTCGGTGTGTTCGACATCGATGTCGGTGATCGCGCGTGGGACCGCTTGTGGGGCGCCGCGCAGGAAACGGGGCTGCCGCTGAGCTTTCACATCCGTGGTGGCACATCGACGCGGTTGAGCTACCGGATCGGGAAGTGGCAGTCGGCGGCGTTCGCGTCACTGCTGCCGCTGCAGCTCGACGAGCCACTCGCGACGATGATCTTCAGCGGCGCGCTCGAGCGTCATCCCGGTCTCACGCTCGTACTCGCGGAGTCGGGGCTCGGATGGCTGCCGTACTTCCTCGCGCGCATGGATCTCGAGTGGGAGGCACTGCGCGAGCGGCTCGACTACGCGCCCGCGATCGCGCCGAGCGACCTGTTCCGCACCCAGGTGTTCGCGACGTTCGAAGAGGAGCCGCTCGCCGAGCGCTTCGTACCGATGCTCGGCGCGGCTTCGTGCATGTGGGCGTCGGACTACCCGCACACCGACAGCACGTTCCCCGACTCGCAGCGCGCGATCGCCGAGACGCTCGGCGCGCTGTCCGACGCCGACCGCCGCGCGATCGTCGCGACGAACTGCGCGCGTCTCTACGGGTTCGCGCATGAGTGAGCAGGTCGTCGGGATCGATCACGTGTCGCTGCCGATGCAGCGCGTCGACGGCGGCCGGCGCGCGAGCGGTACGAGCGTCTACACGCGCGATCCCGACGGCAACCTCGTCGAGCTGCTGACCTACGAGTCCGGTGGCTCGAAATGAGCGTCGTCGCCTCTCGGCGGCGCGGTACCGCGCCCACCCCGCGTCGGGAGCGGCGAGCGAAGCGGGTGCGACCATGAGTATCGCCATTCGCGGCGGCACGGTGGTCGACGGCACGGGCGCGCCCGGGCGGCCGGCCGACGTGCTCGTCGCCGACGGGCGCGTCCGCGCCATCGGGAACGACCTCGGCGCCGACCGTGAGCTCGACGCGTCGGGCTGCGTCGTCGCGCCCGGCTTCATCGACATCCACACGCACTACGACGCGCAGGTGTTCTGGGATCCCGCGCTGCGACCGTCGTCGTATCACGGGGTCACGACGGTGGTCGCGGGCAACTGTGGCTTCACGATCGCGCCGACGCGGCCGGAGCATCATGACGCGATCGTGCACACGCTCGAGAACGTCGAGGACATGGATCCGGCGACGCTCACCGCGGGCATTGTGTGGGACTTCGAGACCTTCCCCGAATACCTCGACCTCGTGCGCGCACGCGGCACCACGCTGAACTTCACCGCCTACATCGGGCACTCCGCGCTGCGGCTCTATGTGCTAGGGGATGCCGCGTACGAGCGCGGCGCGACCACCGACGAGATCGCGCGGATGGCTGCGCTCGTGCGCGAGGGCATCGAGGCCGGCGGGGCCGGGTTCTCGACGAGCTTCTCCTTCGCGCACCGCGGCGTCGACGGCAAGCCGGTGCCGAGCCGCTTCGCCGACGCCGACGAGGTCGACGCGCTGTTCCGCGCCGCCGACGCGACCGGCAAGGGCGTCGTGCTGTTCACGCCCGGGGAGCAATGCGCGTATCGCGACGCCTACACGTGGGCCGCTCGGATCGCGCGCCCGATCATGTATCCGCTGTTCGCGACGCCGAACGGCAAGCATCACGACATGCTCGCGCTGCACGAGCAGGGGCTCGCGCGCAACGCGAAGGTGTGGCCGCAGGTGACGCCGCGTCCGCTGACGCTGCAGTTCACGATGGCCGATGCGTACAGCCTCAACACCGGCCAGGTGTTCGGCGAGCTCATGAAGGTCGGGCGGGCGGTGCGCGTCGCCGCGTACCGGGATCCCGCATGGCGGGCCGCGGCCGCGGCCGACCTCGAGGACTCGCCGATGAAGCCGCGGTGGGAGACGTTCGAGGTGTCGGAGTCGGCGCGGTTCCCGGAGCTCGTCGGCCGGCGCGTCAGCGATGTCGCGCGCGAGCGCAGTCAGAGCCCGCTCGACGTGATGTGCGAGCTCGCGTTGTCCGAAAACCTCGAGACGCGCTTCCGCGCGTACATCGCGAACGACGAACCCGACGCGGTGGGCGCGCTGCTCATGAACGAGCAGGTCGTGCTCGGTCTTTCCGACGCGGGCGCACACGTCGATCAGCTCTGCGACGCGCCACTCCCGACCGACCTGCTCGGCACGTGGGTGCGCGACCGGGGTGTGCTGCCGGTCGAGCGCGCGGTGCGCAAGCTCGCGGGGGAGCCCGCTGATCTCTTCGGCTTCGTCGACCGCGGCTACCTCCGCGAGGGTGCATGGGCCGATGTCTGCGTGTTCGACCCCGACACGGTCGCGCCAGGCCCGACCCGGCGCGTGCGCGACTTTCCGGCCGACGCCGAGCGGCTGACCGCGGAGGAGCCCGTCGGCGTACGGCACGTGCTCGTGAACGGCGTGCCGATCCGGGTCGACGGTGAGCAGCTCGATGTCTTCGACACGCGACCGGGCACGCGACCCGAGATGGCATGAGCGCGCTCGAGCTGCACGCGGAGATCGCGGCGCGCGCGGCGGCCATGCCACCGATCGTCATCGACGACTCGACGTTCGCTGCGGTGCGAGCGGCCACCGCGACGATGTTCGGCGGTGACCCCGTGAGCACCGACACGGTCGAACGCTTGGATCACGTCGTCCACGAGGATCCGCGCGTCGTCGTGCGCGTGCACCGGCCGCGCGGATTGCAGGGTCCGGCCGCGTGCCTCTTCTCGATCCACGGCGGCGGCTACGTGCTCGGTTCCCACGCCATGGACGACTCGTTGCTCGAAGCGTTCGTGAACGAGTTCGGCTGCGTCTGCGTGTCGGTCGAGTACCGGCTCGCGCCCGACTCGCCGTATCCCGGACCGCTCGACGACTGCCTCGCCGGGCTCGAATGGACGGTCGCGCACGCGAACGACCTCGGCGTCGACCCCGATCGCATCGGGCTGATGGGCGTGAGCGCGGGCGGTGGGCTCGCGGCGGCCCTCTCGCTGCTCGCGCGCGATCGCGGCGGACCCCGCATCGCCTCGCTGCTGTTGCAATGCCCGATGCTCGACGACCGCCAGATCACGGAGTCGAGCCGCGCCGACGGGCTCATCGGGTGGTCGCGCGGGGCGAACACCTTCGGCTGGCGGTGCTATCTCGGCGCGCAGTACGGGCGCGCCGACGTACCCGCGTACGCGGCGCCCGCGCGCGCCGGCGACGCCGATCTGGTCGGCCTGCCACCGACGATGGTGATCGCCGGTAGCGCCGACGGCTTCCGCGACGAAGACATCGACTACGCGCTGCGGCTCACGCGTGCCGGCGTGCCGACCGACCTCGTGGTCGTCGCGGGCGCGCCGCACGGCTGCGTGGAGCTGTTCGACGGCACCGAGCCGGCACGACGGTGGTCGCACGCAGTGCGTGAGTGGCTGCGGCCGCGGCTCGACTCCCGCAGTTCGTGAGACCGACGCGCGCGGAGCTCTTCGGTCCCGCGGGTACCCCGCGGGTCGTCGTGGTCGGCGCCGGCTTCGGCGGCATCGCGACGGGCGTCGCGCTCGAACGCGCCGGTATCGACACGTTCACGATCTACGAATCGTCGTCGGGAATCGGCGGTACGTGGTGGGACAACACCTATCCGGGCGCCGAGGTCGACGTCGGCTCGCACCTCTACTGTTTCTCGTTCCGGCCGCACGACTGGACGCGCACCCACGCGCGCCAGCCCGAGCTCCAGCAGTACCTCGAGTCGACGGTCGACGCGCGGGGCCTGCGCGCGCACGT
>DATBAK010000099.1 GCA_036271555.1 Acidimicrobiia bacterium | reverse complement strand
GCAACATCCCGATCACGCTCACGAAGGCGAAGGCGCCGGCGGGCGTGTTCTCCACGTCGACGCCGGTGTCGGAAGGTCTCACCCTCGATCCCGATGCCGTGATCCACCAGAAGGTCACGTTCGCGCCGACCGCCCGCGGCGTCGCGACCGCGCACTACGTCATCACCGCCGACGACGGCCGGGGCGCGCAGACGGAGAACCTCACCGGCAGAGGTGTCGCCGCCGCACCGGTGATCGCGGGCGGGTGGCGCTTCGTGTGACCCGCGGCGGCGCGGGCGGCAGGTGCTCGGCGATCACCCGATGGCGATCGTGAGGAGGTCGTGGCCGACGCTGAGCAGACCCGTGTAGCCACCTTCGCGTACGTCGTCCGCGAAGGTCTGTTCCGCGGCCGGGTCGGCCGGCGGCGGGATGAGATGCGTGAGCACGAGATGACGCACCTCGGCCGCGGCCGCGAGCGCGCCGAGCGCGACCGTGTCGGCGTGGTAGTCGAAGATGTGCTCGAACGGCGTTCCTCGGGTGAGCGGCTGCATGGCCGAGACGCGACACGCTTCGTGCACGAGCACGTCGGCGCCCGCGGCAAGGTCGCGCACCTCGTTGCAGACGCGCGTGTCACCGGAGATCACGACGACGCCCGCGGGAGTCGTGATCCGGTACGCGACCGCTTCGCGCACCGGCTCGTGGTGCACTCCGACCGCCTCCACGCCGACCGTGTCGTCGGCGCTGCGCCACACCTCGGTCGGCGACGCGGGCGGCGCAAAGGCACGGACATCGAGCTCGGGCGCGTGATCCTGCACGTGCGCGACGCGCACCGCGATGTCGTCGACGAACGGGTCGAGCATGCAACGCGCGAATCGCGCTGCGGCACCTTCGACGGCGACGATCGGCAACGGGCCCGCGGGATGCAGGGTGCCCTGGAGCCAGCGGGTCATCACCACGTCGGCGAGATCGACGAGATGGTCGCTGTGCACGTGGGTGACGAACAACGCGTCGAGCTGGTGCCCGAGCACACCGGCCTCCGCGAGGCGCAGCACCGTGCCGCGTCCCGCGTCGAACTGCAACGCGATGTCGCCATGACGCACCAGCGCGCCCGGCCCCGCGCGCCCCGGCGCCGGATGCGGCACACCGGTGCCGGTGAGCGTGACGGTCGTCGCGGTCATCACGAGCTCCGATCTCGCGACCCGAAGTAGGTCGCTTCGAGGAGGGCCGGATCGGCGGCGAGCGCGGCCGCCGGGCGGTCGAGCACGACGTCTCCGTGGTTCATCACGATCGCCCGGTCCGCGATCTCGAGCGCGAGCCCGACGTGCTGCTCGACGAGCACGACCGCGGCCTGCGTCTCCTCGGCGATGCGGCGGACGACGGGCAACAACTGCTCGACGACGACGGGCGCGAGGCCCATGCTCATCTCGTCGATCAGCAGGACGCGCGGCTCCTGGATCAACGCGCGCGCGATCGCGAGCATCTGCTGCTCACCACCCGAGAGGTTTCCGGCGGTGACCGCGCGCCGGGCCGCGAGCCCCGGGAAAAGGGCGACGACGTCGTCGACCGAGGTCCGGGATCGGCCGCGCGCGGCGGCGAGGTTCTCGTCGACGGTCAAGCTCGTGAACAGCGACCGGTCGTCGGGCACCAGCACGAGTCCGGCGCGTGAGGCCGAACGGGGCCGCCCGTTCGCGAGCCGGGTGCCGCACACCGACACCGAGCCTGCCCGCGCCGGATACAGACCGGCGAGCGTCGTGAGGAGTGTCGTCTTGCCCGCTCCGTTGGGACCGAGGATGGCGACGACGGCGCCGGCCTCGACGACGAGGTCGAAGTCGCGCACGACGAGCACCGACCCGTAGCCGGCGTCGATTCCCTCGCACACGAGCTGCGGCGCCGGCGCGGCGCGCATGGTCGCGACCTCGACGTGCGTCACGACGGCCCGAGGTTTGCGTGCGTCGTGCCGAGATACGCGGCCATCACCGTCGGGTCGGCTTGGATCGCCGACGGAGTGCCGTGCGCGATGATCCGGCCGAAGTCGAGAACGGAGACCGAGTCACACACGTCGAAGACGAAATGCATGTCGTGGTCGATGAGCACGATCGCCACTCCGTCGTCGCAGATGCGCCGCAGCCGGCTCGCGAGCCATCGACTCTCGGCGGTGTCGAGGCCTCCGGCCGGCTCGTCGAGGAGCAGCACCTCGGGGTTGCCGGCGAGGGCGCGGGCGATCGACACGAGCTGACGCCGACCCTGCGAGAGCTCGCCCACCGGCCGGCCCGCGACCTCGTTCAGCTGCAAGAGGTCGAGCACCGCGCCGACGTCCTTCGACGTGCGGTCGCCGGCGCCGGCGCGACCGACGACGACGTTCTCGGTGACGGAGAGGTCGTCGTACAACTGCGGGTTCTGGAACGTGCGACCGATGCCCGCTCGCGCGCGCTCGTGCGGCTTGAGCCCGCCGAGGTCGCGGCCGTCGAACCTCACCGTTCCGGAGTACGGCGTGAAGCCCCCGAGCGCGTCGACCAACGTGGTCTTGCCGGCGCCGTTGGGACCGATGAGTCCGAGCACGGTGCCGCGCGGCACCGCGAGCGAGACTCCCGCGACCGCGACCATGCCGCCGTACGCAACCCGCAGATCGGCGGTCTCGAGCACGAGGTCCTGGATCGCGCGCTCGGCGGCGCGCGCGTGATCCGCACGGGGCTCGACGAGGGCGCTCGGACCGGCAGGTGACGTCGCCGCGCGCCTGCGATCGAGCCATGTGTAGATCGGGTCGAACGCGCCCTCGGGTCGGTTGATGACGGTGACGACCAGACCGAGCCCCGCCGCGATCACGTACCAGTCGCCGAGGTTCAGCACGCGGTCCCAGAACGTGGCCGTGAGCCCGCCCGCGGCGAGGAGACCGGCGGCGATGCCGCCGGAGACCCGGGTGATGCCGCCGACGTAGCACGTCGCGAAGAAGACGAGACCCACGACGGTGGTGAACGCGTCGAACGTCACGTTGCCCTGGAAGTAGGCGAGCATCGCGCCGCCGAGGCCCGCGATGAACGCGCCGATCGCAAACGCCGCGATCTTCACGCGCACGACGTCGATGCCCGCGCCCGCCGCAGAACGCTCGTTGGCGCGGACCGCAAGCATCTCGGCGCCGAGTTGGCTGCGGCGGAGCTTCGCCACACCGACCGCGACCACGACGAGCACGGCCAGGGCCAGGAACCCGAACGGCAGACGCGGGAAGTCGGCGCCGACTCGCGCGCGGAGGTCGAGGCCGAACACCGTCGGCCCGGTGACGGTCTTGCCCGCGGTGCCGACGAGATCGGGGTTGCGGAACCACAGCGCCTCGATCGCGACCGCGAACGCGAGGGTGACCACCGCGACCGGCAGCCCGCGGATGCGCAATGCAGGGAGACCGACGAGCACGCCGAGCACCATCGCGCCGAGCGCCGCGACGATCGGCGCGAGCGGGAACGGGATCGTCGTTCCGAGGAGCGGCAGGTGCCAGTCGGTCGTCAGCGGTCCGAGCAGGAAACCGGCGACGCCGGCGAGCGTCAACTGCGCGAGCGACACCTGACCGCAGTAACCGGTGACGACGACGAGCGACAGCGAGAGGATCGCGAAGATCAGGCTCGTGATGAGCGCCGCCCGCCACGGCCCTTGGAACGCGACGAGCGCCACGGCACCGACCGTGGCGGCCATCACCGTCGGTCGCGCGATCGCCTGCGGTCGCGGTGCGCGCCCGAGTGTCTGCTGGATGATCACGCCCCGGCTCGGAAGCGGCCGGGCCCACGCGACGAACACGGCGAGGATCAGGAGCAGCGGCAGCAACTCCGCGGTGCCAGAGGTCGGCAGCCACGACAGCTGACCCTTGAGGTACGCGAGCTCCGACTGCGCCATGCCGATCGCGAGGCCACCCGCGACCGCGAGCACCATGCGGTCGAACCGGCCGATGACCGCCGCCGCCAGCGCGGGCACGATGAAGAACGTGTAGCCGTACGGTGTCAACGGAACGATCGGCGCGATGAGGATCCCCGACACGGCTGCAACGGCCGCGCTGATCATCCAGTTGCTCGCGGCGACGCGCTCCGGCGAGATGCCGCTGACGTACGCGCCCTTCTCCGTCTCCGCGGCGGCGCGCGTGAGCAACCCGAAGCGCGTGAGTCGGTACACCGCGGTGAGCACGAGCGCGATCGCGACCACGGTCGCTGCGAACCAGACGCGGTCCTGCGAGATGCGCACACCGCCGAGGTGCCACGACCCCGACGGCAAGATCGGTGCGACCGTCTCGGCCGCGGTGCCGACCCGCAGGGTGAGGAGCCCGGTGAACACGACCATGAGCCCGATCGACGCGACCGCCTTCGCGACCGCCGGCGCCGCGTGCAAGGGCCGGAACACGGCGCCGTAGAGCAGCAGGCCGACGAGCGCGCAGATCGCGACCGACAAGGTCGCAGCCGGCCAGAAGCCGAGTGGCGCGCCGAGCGCGAACGTCCGCGGCAGGAACGGCAGCGGCGCGAGCAACTCGCCTCGCCGCAGGTACGCGTACAAGTACGCGCCGAGCAACGACATCGAGCCCGTCGCGAAGTTGACGACGCCGCTGCTGCGATACGTCACCACGAGCGTCAGCGCGAGCGCCGCATAGACGGCTCCGCTCGCGAGGCCGAGCAGCAGGAAGATCAGATGGTCCGTCAACGAACGAGATAGGGCGCGACGTCCACCTTCTCGAAATCGTGGCCCACGCCGGCGGCGTCGAGCGTCCCCACGAGGACGTCGCTGCCGCAGATGCTCGGCGCGAACGGGATGGGTTTCGCGCCGCATTGGAAGGTGATGCCGCTTCCGAGCGGCAGGGCGACGGGACGGGGCATCGAGGCGAGCGCGGTGTGGATCGTCGTCGCGTCGACAGCGCTCGTCACGCCCTCGAGCGCGCGCACGAACCCGAGGACGGACGCGAACCCGTCGGGAGTGGCCGCGACCGGATCGACGCCGCTCGCGTACTTCGCCATCACCGCGTCGTACAGCTTGACGTCGGGATCGGACGGATCGGATGTCATCGGCGCCACCGTCTTGATGCCCTTCAGCACACCCGGCAGCGCCTCCGCGACGTTGGTGGCCGACGAGCCGCCCGCGAGCGCGATCTCACCGTCGAACCCCAGCTGCTTCATCGCCTTGATGGCGCTGACCGTGAACGAATCGCTCCCGCCGACGACGAACATGTCGTCGCCGTTGTTGATCGCCTGCTGGATCTCCGGCGTCGGGTCCGCGACCTGAGCCGAGATGTTGATCATGTCGAACCCGACTCCGGCCTTGGCGAAGATGGGCTTCGCGAGGGCGCTGATCGGTCCGGTCGTCGCGGGCACGTCGATGATGACGAGACCGACCTTCTTCAGGCCGCTCGCCTTGGCGAGCGCGGCGGGCGCGGCGATCGCCGCGAACGGATTGGGCAACACGAACGCGTCGGGGTTGGCGACGATGGCCGGATTCGCCGTGAGGTACGTGACGAACGGGATGCCCGAGCCCTTCAGGCCCGTGGCGATCACTCCGTCCTCGGACGAGAGCGGAACGATCACCGTGGCGACCTTGGCGTTGACGAGCTGCGAGGCGCAGTTGGTCGCGCCGGTCGGCGTCGCGCCGGTCTCACACGGCTCGAGCGTGATCGGATGGCCGTTGATGCCACCGAGGTACCCGTTGACGTATTGAACGGTGGCCTTACCGGCTGCGAGCACGCTCGTGCTGTCGAGCGCGTCGGTCTTTCCGTCGACGACCAACCCCACCTTCATCGGCGTTCCGGTTGCCGGTTTCGGCGTGCCGAGCACCGCCGTGTCGAACGTCGTCGAACTGCCGGAGGAACCGTTCGACTTCGTGCTTCCGCACGCGGCGACGGCAACGAGCGCGACCGTGACCGCGAGGGCGCGCACCGATCGGCCGTGCGCCATCACGACGCACCCCCCGTCGGCAGCGCGCTCACCCAGGAGCGCAACGTGTCGACGTAGAGCTGCGGGTCGTGACCGTGCAGGGAGTGCGGCGTCGCCGGCAGGCTCACGTACTCGAACGGTTGCCCGGCCGCGGTGACGAGGTCGCGCACTCGCGTCGCTTGCAGGTCGGAGCTCGCGCCCATCAGCGCGCCCGATGTCTCGTGGATCATTCGGAAGTGGTGCGTGAAGAGCACCGGCACCTTCACGCCGCGCAGCATCCGCTCGTGATCGCACGCCTCGGAGAAGGTGCCGGTCCAGAACGCGCGCCCCCATTCGGGGTCGTACTCCTTGAGCGTTTGCGGTGGCTCACCGACGGCGATGCCGAGTCCGCCTGCGAGCATGGCCATCCAGTCCGGAAGCTCGGAGGGGAGCGCTGCGACCATTCCGTCCCAGTCGCCGATCGACCACTGGTCGCCGAGGTACTTGGCCATCACCGCGAAGATCGGGCCGATCGCCTGGCGGATGCTCTGGCCGACCGCGGGGTGCACCTCGGAGGCGAACAGGGGTGGATCCTCGTAGTACGCGCCGACGACCTGGCCCGGCTTCGCGTACGCGGAGAGCCACGCGGTGATCACCCCGCCGGACGAGAGCCCCGCGACGATCGTCGGCCGGCCGATCACGTCGTCGATGAAGCGGACGAGATCGCCGGCCACGAGGTCGAGCGTGTACCGGCCGGGGGTCCGCGACGAACGGCCCTGGCCGCGCAGGTCGACCGCGAACGCCTGGAAGTGCTCCGCGAGCACTGGCAGCACGGCCTCGTAGCCCCACCACGATTCGGTCTGGCCCGGGATCAGCAGGAGCGCGGGCTTCGACGCGTCGCCCGCGCGCACGTAGTTGATCTCGACTTCGCCCGCGTCGAAGCGCTGCTCGGTGAGATCGTGCGCGATGTACGTCGCGTCGGGCGCGTGAGGCCCGAACGCGTTCGCAAAGGTGGCCATCAGTCGCTCGTCTCCCCCGTCGGTTCGGTGTGGCCGGTCAGGCGCGCGCGGAGCTCCGCGACGAGCGCGCTCGCGCCCTCGACTCCGGGCGCGGTCCCGTAGATGTGGAAGTCCGGTCGCTGCAACGCCCAGAGCGCGTCGTGCGCGCGCAACCAGGCTCCGAAGTCGGGCGCGGCAGCGGTCATGTCGATCACCGCGCCGCCGATCGAACCGAACCATTCATCGAGCGCCGACGGGAGCTCGCGCCCCGCGGGATCGATCGTCACGAGACGCCAGCCCGCGCCGTGCACGTCGTCGAACGCGCGCCCGCCGAGGTTCGCCTGGGGGAGAAGCTCTCCCGTGAGCGCAGACCCGGCATGCACGAGGCCTGCCGCGAGCGCGGGTTGCCCGGGCACCTCCGACACCTCGCCGGTGACCGCCGCGGCCATCGCGTCGTCGCGCGCCGCAGCGTGCGTGGGGTCGGCCACACAGATGACCTTGCCGAGCTCGATCGACAGATCGATCGCCGCGACCGCACCGGGCCGGCGCTCGCCTTCGTAGGTCGCGAGCAACTCAGGCGCGGCCCGGCCGGTGAGCACGAGATCGAGCTTCCACGCGAGGTTCGCGGCGTCGCGCACTCCGGAGCACAGGCCCTGCCCCGCGAAGGGCGGCATCAAGTGCGCGGCGTCGCCCGCGAGGAACACGCGTCCGCGCTGCCATTGCTGCGCGACGCGCGCTTGGAACGTGTACACCGCGTGGCGCTCGATCCGCGCGTTGCCCGGGTGCACGTCCCACGGCTTCAGCAGCTCCCACGCGGTGGATTCGAGGTCGAGCGCTTCGATCGACTCGTCGGGCAGGCGCATGAACTCCCACCGGCGGCGGCCGGGCCCGCCCGAGACTGCGGTCGTCGGCCGGTTCGGATCACAGACCTGAAGGTTGATCGGGTCGAACACGCGCGGCTCGTCGAGGACGACGTCGACGATCAGCCAGTCGTAGAAGAAGCCGCGGTCGTCGACGTCGATTTCGAGCCGCGCGCGTACCGTCGAGTTCGCACCGTCGCAGCCGACGACGGCGCGCGCTCGAACGGCACCGCCCGTGCCGCATCCGACGGTGACGACGTCATCGTGCTGCTCGATCGCGTCGACCGCGACGCCGCGCCGGATGTCGACGGTCGGTAGCGACTCGGCGCGCGTCGCGAGCGCGGCCTCGAGCTCCGGCTGGCAGAACATCGACGAGAACGGCCAGCCCGACGCGGCCGTGCCGATCCGGCCGAAACGCAGCAGCGTCGTGCCCGCGGCGTTGCGCCACTCGTACACCTCCGCCGGTTCCGAGAGCGCGCGCAGCTCGTCGCCGATCCCGCACGACTGGAGCAGGCGGCCGACTTCGTGGTCGAAGTGGACCGCACGCGGCAGCGCGTACGGGGAGGGCCACTGCTCGAGCACGACGGCCGATCGCCCGAGCTGTCCGAGGAGCACGGCGAGCACGAGCCCGGTCGGTCCCGCCCCGACGATCGCGACGTCGCAGTCGACGGGCGCGCCCGGCGCGCCGCTCACGGCTGGCGCAGCGCCTGGTGACCCCAGGCACTGATGCGGTCGTACTTGCGATCGTCGTCCCAGCCGTCGTCGACGACGCGCGCGCCGTGGCCGAACTCGATCTGGAAGCCCGCCGGCGTCTGCAGGTAGAAGCTGAACATCCCGTCGTTGTCGTGCTTTCCGAGCCCGTTCGGGATCGGCAGGTCGGTTGCCCAGGCGCGGTCGAACGCGGCGCCGACGTCGTCGCGCGACCTCGCCTCGAACATCACGTGATGCAGGCTTTGCGGCAGCTCGAACGGCGCGCGGGCGAGCGCGAGCGTGTGGTGCCGCGCGTTGCAGTGGAAGAAGCGGACCTCGAGATCGATGCCGGGCGCGAGCTCGGTCACGAGCCAGTCGGACTGCACGAATCCGAGCCCCTCGGTGACGAAGCGGATCGATTCGTCGAACGCGGTCGTCGCGAACACGACATGGCCGAAGCCGACGCCCTCGGTCAGGAAGCCGCCGGGCACGAGGGGCGACGAGTACGGCGCCGGCGCGTGCTCGAGCCCGAGCACGAGCTCGACGTCGACACCCCACGGCGCTCGGGCCCGCACGAGTCGTTCGACGCGTCGAGCAGCGCGATCGGCAGCCGTGCCGTCCGCGACCGCGACGCCGATGGCGCGCCACTGCTCGACGATCCGGTCGAAGTCTCGTGCGTCGACAGCCTCGACGCCGATCGCGACCGCGTCGTTCGCGGTTCCCGGCTGCACGAGCAGCCGGTGCACGCGATCGTCGTCGCGCCACGTACACGCGTCCCCCGCGCGCTCGCCGGGCACGAGACCGACGACATCCGCGAGCACCGGCGTGAGCCCGTCGGGTTCCGGCACCTCGACCACGAGGTACGCGAGTTCGATGCGGTGATCCATGCGCCGTGTCCTCTCGATGGTTCGGGTCAGGCCGCGGCGAGCCGGGGAAAGAGCCGTTCGCTGTTCGCGCGCAGCACGTCGTTCAACGAACCGGGCGGGTCGCCGGCACCGTCGAGGCGCTCTCCGGCCAGGGCGACGACGAAGTCGGGCGTGAACGGGTAGTCGCTGCCGTAGTGGAGATGCTCGAGCGTCGTGATCGCGAGCAGCGCGTCGAGCTGGCGCGGGATCGGTGTTCCCGCGAGATCGAAGTGCAGCGAGGCGAGATCGCGCAGCACGTCGACGGCCGGATCGACTCCGAGCAATATCGCGAAGCCCGCGACGCGGTCGCAGATCACCGGCAGCGTCGCGCCGGCGTGCGGCACGATGACGCGCAGGTTCGGGTACCGCGCGATCGTGCCGGTGAGCACGAGGTTTACGACCGCGCGCGTCGTGTCGAACAGGAACTCGAGCATCGGACGCGGGCGGCCCAACGACGTGCGCTCCCAACACACGGGCGAGGTCGGGTGGATGAGGACGCGCGCGCCGCGCCGGTCGAGCTCTGCGAACGCCGCGTCCCATGCGGCGTCGCCGAGGTAGGTCCCGTCGACGCTCGTGAGCATCACGAAACCGTCGACGTCGAGCTCGTCGCAGCAGTACGCGATCTCGGCGATCGCGGCATCGACGTCGGGCAGTGGAAGCGAGCCGAAGAGCCCGAAGCGACCGGGGTGATCGACGACCGCGCGCCGGCCCGCGTCGTTCACCGCGCGCGCCAGATCGGACGCGGCCGCATCGCCCTCGACGTGCACGCCCGGCGACGAGACCGAGAGCAGCGCGGTCGCGATCCCGAGCCGGTCCATCAGCGCCACGTGCTCCCCCGCCGACCACACGGGGATCTGCGGCATGCCGTCGGGATGCGTGTGGCCGGTGCGCTCCAGCACCTGCCGGTAGGGCTCCGGCAGGTAGTGGGCGTGGACATCGAGCCGGCCGAGCGCAGTCACCTCGCCATCCTGATCATTTGATCAGGGTTCTGTCAAGGAAACGCCCGGGCCGATCAGGGCCGGCCGAAGAGCAGCGCGCACACCGCGTCGGCGTGCGCCTCGATCACGGCATCCGACTCCGGATCGAAGCCGGTGAGCCGCCGGCACTCGGGCGCGAGCACGAACATCGTCGGCCCCGCGCCGGTGAGGATGTAGTACAGGTGCGCGGGCGGGATCGGCGGGACCACGCCGTCGCGCACGAGCCGTTCGAACAACGCGACCGTGCTCTCGTACAGCGGACGCACGTGCCGCTCGACGAGGTAGTCCATGCGCGCGCTGTCGGCGCGCGACTCCTGCGTGATGATGCAGTGCAGTTGCGGATGACGCGCCGAGAACGTGACGAACTCGCGTACGCGCAACTTCGCGCCGGTGAGCTCGTCGACGTCGCGGAGCTCCTCCGCGTGCGCGGCCATCGAGCTCGTGAGCGACTCGAACAGCGAGTCGACCGCGGCGCGCCAGAGCTCGTCCTTGGTGCGGTAGTGGTAGTTGAGCAGCGGCTGCGCGACACCGGCGCGCGCCGCAATCTCGCGCGTCGTCGCGCCGTCGAACGAGCGTTCCGCGAACAAGTCGGCCGCGGCCGCGACGATTCGTTCACGAGTCGAATCGGCCGACGGACGCCGGCTGCGGTCCGGCACCGTCGTCGTGGTCTCGGCCGGCGCGGCGCGCTTCGCCTTCGTCTTCATCGTCGTCGTCTTCGTGGGCTTCTTCGCCGCCGTCGTCAACCTCACCACGGCACCACCTTGACAGGTCTTTGATCGGCTGATCAACATGCCGCAATGAAGCTGGCGAACCTCGGCGGGCGCGCCGCGTTGATCACCGCCGACGGCGCGATCGATCTCGCGACCGCATCGGCCGGACGCTTCGGGCCCGATGTCCAGCCGCTCTACGACGAGTGGGCCGCGTTGCGCGAATGGTTCGCGACGTCCGATCGCCCGGCCGCGACCCCATACGACGAGCGCGACCTCTTGACGCCGGTACCGGCGCCCCGCCAGGTGTTCGCGATCGGTCTCAACTACCGGTCGCACGCGGAGGAGTCCGGCATGGCCGTTCCCGACATCCCCGCGACGTTCACGAAGTTCCCCGCGTCGCTGACCGGCCCGTTCGCCGACGTCGAGCTGGCCGGCGCGACGGTCGACTGGGAAGTCGAGCTCGTCGCGGTCATCGGCGCGCGCGCCGACCGGGTCGCCGAGGCCGACGGATGGGAGCACATCGCGGGGCTCACCGTCGGGCAGGACATCTCGGAGCGAACCGTCCAGTTCGCGGCCGGTGGCCAGTTCTCACTCGGCAAGTCGTACCGCGGCTTCGGCCCGATGGGCCCGTGGCTGGTGACACCCGACGAGGTTGCCGCGCCCGACGACCTCCCGCTCGGCTGCGCGATCGACGGGACCACGGTGCAGGCCGCGCGCACCAGCGACCTCATCTTCTCGGTTCCGAGCCTGGTTGCCGAGCTCTCGTCGGTGCTGCCCCTGCTGCCGGGCGACATCATCTTCACGGGCACCCCGGCCGGCATCGGCGCCACGTCGAACCCACCCCGATTCCTCCAGGTCGGCGAGACGCTCGAATCCTGGATCGAGGGAATCGGCGCCATCCGCAATCGACTGGTCGCACCCGCCCGGTGAAGTCGCGGGGGACCCGGTTGATCTCGACTTCGCGCGGCTTCCCCGCGCCGCGACGCCGAGTCGAGCGCGATAGCGACGACCGGTACCGGCCGCTCGAGACCTCGCAACGGATCTCAGCAGCCGCGCCGAGTTTCCTCCCAGGTATTCTCCAACCCCCGCCCTCGTAGCTCAGGGGATAGAGCATCGCCCTCCGGAGGCGTGTGCGCAGGTTCGAATCCTGCCGAGGGCACCTTGTGATCGGCCGGGCCTCCGTGCGCGCCGGTCAGCCCTTCGTCGCGTACCAGGTGTGCATGCCTGCGCTCGGCTGGTAGTACGCGCCCGGTGCGCCCGCGCTGCTGATGCCGGACGCGTTCTGCGTGCCGACGAGCACGA